>PNOB01000010.1 GCA_013824585.1 Desulfobacterium sp.
AGAAAAGAACTGAAAATACTGGATAGCGCTACGCTTCACTTCGTGTCCAGCTTTCGCCGGAACTACAACAACAGACTTTTGAAATTGGCTCAAATATTCAATAACAATCAGATAAAAAAATATGTAACGGCAAGACCGTTTTATTATTTGGAAAAAAACAGAAGAAAGCTTGACTCGGCAAATTAACTAGTATAATCAGTTTTCTCTATAATCGTGAACAATGTATGGTTGAATTAAGATAACCTATTTATTTTTTTAACTTATAAGGAGGATTCATAATGGCATTTAATCCTATCGTTGATGCGGAAAAATGTGCAGGTTGCGAAGAATGTGTAGATGTATGTCCTGTAGAAGTTTTTGAGATGAAAAATGGAAAATCTGTACCTGTTAACGCTGAAGAATGTTTAGGCTGTGAGAGCTGCGTTGAAGTATGTGAAGAAGACGCCATCACAATCGAGGAAAACTAAATAAGGTATCCCCCGGCCTTTTTTCATATGTAAGGCCGGGGGTCTTATATCTTTTATCTTCTCTTTTCCATAACAACCTTCAAAACATCCCCTTCCATTATGGCTACAATGAATTTTAAAGATCAGTTGCTTCCTGCAATGGCAGTTATTCAACAAGACCTGTATCAAGCCCCAGAAATGGACATTCAGCGTCGAACAGGTGAAACGCTTCAGAACTGCATCCAAAAACAGCAGGTCACCCCTGGAGGGACGGTTGCTGTAGCCGTAGGAAGCAGGGGAATTCATCATCTCAATATTATCGTGAAGGAAACCATTCGATTTTTGCTTCATCTTGGGCTGAATCCCATCATTGTCCCGGCTATGGGGAGTCATGGAGGTGGAACTTCTGAATCTCAAGAGTCACTATTAAAGTCCTATGGAATTTCGCAATCTTCCATGGGGGTACCGGTTGTATCGGACATGGATGTGAAGGAGATTGGAACCCTGAATGAAAAAACACGCATCTTCTTTTCTGCAGCCGCCCACTCCTGTGACCATATTGTTGCAATCAACCGGATCAAGCCACACACAAAATTCCGTTCAGAGATTGAAAGCGGAATATGCAAAATGCTGGTTGTGGGATTAGGTAAAAAACATGGCGCTGTTGAAATCCACCAGAAGGCCATCCACCACTCTTTTGGGATTATTGAAGAGGCTGCTTGTTTTATCCTTAAAAATTGCAAAGTCCTGTGTGGTGTCGGAATCGTTGAAGATGGTTATGGCAAGCCGGCCCATATCGAGGCAATGCCCCCGAATATACTGATCGACCGTGAAAAGGCTCTCTTACAAAAAGCCAATCAGTATCTTGCCCGCATTCCCTTTCAGGAAATTGATATCCTGATTATTGATCATATCGGCAAGGATATCAGCGGAATCGGTATGGACTCCAATGTTACCGGACGACACCGGGACATCACTGGTGATTTTCAAATCTACCCCCATGTGAAACGAATTTTTGTGCGAGACCTTTCACCTAATTCCGATGGTAATGGAAATGGAATTGGCCTCGCTGACTTTACAACAAAAAGGCTTGTAGAGGCCCTTGATCTGGAAAAAACCTATACCAATGCAATTGCAGCCATTTCACCGGAAAAAGCAGCCATTCCCATATATCTTGAATCTGATTTTCTGGCCTTGGAAGCCTGTATGCAGACATGCGGAGCCCAATCAAAAGATTCCGCACGTATCATCCGGATTCAAAACACAAAGGATTTGGAATACATTCAGATATCAAAAGCATTAGAAAAAGAAGCAAAAGAAAAAAGCATGATTCGTTTTATCACTCCATGGCAACCCATACAGTTTTCTGCCATTGGCAATCTGTTTGACTTTAAATCATTGCTGCCCTGATCCGACCAGCCAATTTGCTTATTATATCCGACTGATTTAATGCTATTATCTTTCCAGAGTATTGAAAAAAATCCGCATATATTTTGTTTTATCTTTTGACACGGATACAGAATTCACATATAGCATAATAAAACAGAACGCAATTCCGAAAGGTTAACGATGTTAAAATGTATTATCTTTCGGCAATTCTTTTTAGATAACATATTGTAAATAATAATGGATGAACATTCATCGTACCATCTGAAATTATGAATATTGGATGCACATGCAGCCAATACCCGGAGGACGTAAACAATGAAGTATTTTCTTTGTTTTATCTTTCTACCCATATTTGTGATAGCAAACACTGCCTTTTGTGCGCAGGTAGGAAACATTTCCGACCCAGCCTCATTATCCCAGGGTAGCATCTCTGGTGAGAGACCATATGCTCTTATGGCAGGTATTGAAAGTGATTTTGTGTCCGACAAAAGATTTAACGAACAAACCAATAATTTCAAATTCAATTTTTACGGCATGAAGATTGGCAGTATTATCCGGGACCGCCTCTATGTATACGGGATTGTAGGAGTTGGTGAAATTAAAGACAAAAAGTCAATTTATGATTATGATCCGAATAGGGATGTCGCAGATGTCCGGATCAATTATGTTGACATTCAAACAGGCCAAAACATGGTGTTTGGTGCAGGAATCACGGCAATCATGCATGAAGAAAAACTGGATGAAGATGTTTTTTTCAGAATCGGATTTGATGCAAAATATCGAAGAATCAGTTTTGACTCCAATAATGTCCGTGTAAACCTGACTGACAATGCTACAGGTGCCGTCCAAGATTACAATGCCTCATACGCCATGAACGTCAATGAATTCCAGGGAGCCATCGTAGCTTCATACCAGTATGAAAAAATTGCACCTTATATCGGGTACAGAATATCTGACTGGAACGGTGAAGAAGAACTCGTGGTTAACAGTTTTACTGCAGGCAATATTAATTATAATGGCAGCCTTGAAACAAACGGCCAGAAAGGGTACTGCATCGGGGTCACCTATTACATCTCAAAAGCATTTTCCATTGGATTAGAAGGCAGGGAGAGAGATGAAAGAGCCTTGAACCTGACCGCACAAATGAGATTTTAATCCAATATTGTATCTATTTATATCTCCTGATCCGGATCAGAATCTTTCAATTCAATTTGATTCATTATTTAATTGTCAGTTTCACCAAATAATGCTATCGTCCCCCAAAATAAATACAACAATAGTTTCAGAATCTTGTACAGGAAGCATCCAAAGCAATCACGTATCTTTATTTTCGGGGAGGTTATTATATATGTGGCATACGCTGAGCATTGCAAAAAAGATCTGGTTTAGTATTATTATCTTGATAATCGGATACTTTATTTCAATGATCTTTGGATTTTCAAGAGGGATACAAACGGAGTCACTCCTCCTGGATGTTTCAAACTCGCTTTTCCCGGCATCTCAGCAAAGTCAGGCAGCCCTGACTGCATTCAAGGAACAGATTAAATTTTATGAGAATGTCGTTATCATTGGAGACAGTTCTTCTATTGAGACTGCCAAACAAAAATCAATAGAAACAAGGGATAATCTTCAGGCCATTCTTGAGAAATCCAACATCACTGGAGAAAAAACAAATGAAGTGAAAAAGCTTATTCAGCTTCACTCTGATTTCACTACAACAGCCAATACTGTATACGGCGCTATGAATGCTGATTCGGAAGGTAACTCCAATACCACAAAAACCACAGAACTGGCTGACCAAACCAAAATTATTTTAAGCCGTCTGGAAATATTAACCAACTCATTCTCAGAAGAGCTCAGATCAAATCTTTCCAGCGTCCGAAATGCCACTAAAAAACTTAGAATTCTCAACCTGACCCTGTTTTTTGTTGTCGCCATTGGTGCATCGATCCTCATTTATTTTATTGTAAAAAAATCCATCAGTGAGCCTCTCATCAAAACTGTTAAAATGATACGTGATATTGCCGAGGGTGAAGGAGATCTGACCAAACGACTTCACGTCTCCAGCAAAGATGAGGTAGGAGATTTATCACAATGGTTCAATACATTTATCAATAACCTTCAAGGAATGATCCAAAACATTGTTGAAAATGCAGATATCCTGAAAACCGCTTCCAAAGAACTTACCGATCTTTCTTCCCTGATGAGTGATGGCGCAAATCAGATGTCCATGAAATCCAATGCAGTAGCAGCTGCTGCAGAAGAGATGAACTACAATATGGATTCTGTTGCCGCAGCAATGGAGGAGGCTTCAACCAATACAGGAATGGTTGCCACTGCTGCAGAACAAATGACCTCTACAATTAACGAAATTGCACAAAATTCGGAAAGGGCAGCGATCATCACGAGTGAAGCGGTCACCCAAGCCAAAAATGCTTCAGACAGGGTTGCAGAACTAGGTATTGCGGCACAGGAAGTGGGGAAAGTGACAGAAGCCATAACGGAAATTTCAGAACAGACCAACCTTCTGGCCCTTAATGCGACAATCGAAGCAGCCCGTGCTGGTGATGCAGGAAAAGGTTTTGCAGTTGTTGCCAATGAAATTAAAGAACTCGCACGGCAAACTGCAGAAGCCACACATGACATTAAACAAAAAATTGAAGGTATCCAGGGAACAACCGCCGGAACCGTATCCGATATTGAACAGATTTCCAAAATCATTAACGATGTTAATGAAATCGTTTCCACCATTGCGACTGCGGTTGAAGAACAATCTGTAACGACAAAGGAGATTGCGAGTAACGTGGTTCAAGTCTCTGGTGGTATTCATGATGTAAATGAGAATGTCGCGCAAAGTTCAGCCGTAGCAGGCCAGATTGCCGGTGATATTTCCGAAGTAAACCAGGCGGCCAATGAGATGTCCAACAGCAGTTCCCAGTTGAATATCAATGCGGAGAAATTGACCAATCTTGCTGTTCAACTCAATGAACTTGTAGGCAAATTCAAGGTATAGTACAAAAGCCGCCCATGAATAATCAACAGATTCCAGTGGGAAATTTTCGGCTATTGATACTATTATTGATCGGATTTATTGTCGCTCAATTTTTATCCACAGTTCATATCTTTTTTTCCAATGCTGATTTCCACAACACATTGAAAGCGGTTCATGATGCAGGGTACCTGGCGGTACCGAATATGCATGTGGCACAAAGTTTAACCGATTTTTCTTCTGCTTTTAACGGAGGACTTTTCTTCTCATTAACTTCAGGGCTTTGCCTGACTATCCTTGCTGTTTTTGCAGCCTGGATATGGCACATTCCATTTCATAAGAACAGATCCGTCCTGATTATTCTGCTCTTGATATGGGCTGCAAGCATCCTCATGGTAAATCAAAATGGATTTTCTTCCCTGATCACCGTATACTTGATCCTTATTCCATGTACGATCTTTCCAGTTTTTGGAAGGCTGTTTCCAATCCATAATCGCGATTCATCATGGTATGCTATATTTTATCACATTGCACTTTTTATTCTATTTTCCATTTCCATTGGATACGTCTCACAGATAAAGGCAGAAAAATTCCTGGATATAAGGGATTTTCTGCTTCTTCGAAATCCGACTGGTAACAAACTGAATGCATTTTATTATGATAACAGCCTCTACTCCGCAAACTATTTTAAATCCTTCTCTCAACAATTGATTAAAACCTGTGACCTGAATTCAATCCAGGACAAACACCTCAGACAAAAGCTGAGCCACATATTCAAACGATTTGATTATATTCCTTTGCCATCTTCTGTTCAGGCAGATCTCACATTGACGATCAAGCAGAATTCAATCAATTTTTTCCACCAAAAAGAAGATGTACTTGCTGTTTCTGTCAACGATTTTTTGAATTCTCCGAAGCAATGGATAAAACAGTTTGAATCCATAACAGACCGGCATGCGATTTTCAGGATGATTACAATGGCCTCCCTTTTTTTTGCAGGTTCGGTTCTTCTGTATTCAATTACCTTTCTGTTTCCACTCTCACTGATTCGATTATTTGCAACTCCGTTTACGGCGACCATTCTGGCTGCGCTGATATGCGTTTTGATTCTATTTATCACATTTAAAGGCAGTACCGGCAATGCACACTACACTTTGGATAAAATTGCCACGATGCTGAAATCCGAAGATTCCACCGCCCGAATCCAGGCACTTCGGTATATTGTTGATCATAAAATGGATATTACTCTCTTTCCTGAATATGAAACTTTAATCATTAATGGTTCGACTCCTGAGCGGTACTGGATTGCAAAATCCCTTTCTATACAAGACACAAAAAATAACCGGGAAGCCTTGCTCAAACTCTTAAACGATAAACACTTCAATGTGGTTTGTATGGCTTTATATTCCATGGGAAAGCTTGGTAAAAAAGGAGAGATTCCAATCGTACTGGATATAATCAAAACATCCCGCAACTGGTATGTTCAATGGTATGCATATAAGGCTCTGAGGAATCTCGGATGGCAGCAAGAAATATTGAACTGAAAATCTTTTTGCTTTCCTGTTTATGGGTCATAGCTGTGGAAACCGCCTGGATCATATTCATGGCCGGAAAAACAGGATGGATTGCTTTGGGAATGCTCCGCCTGTTGGAATTGATTCTGGTTCTGGGAACTGTTTATTATTTTGATCGGGATTTCAAATCGATTGCTTTGTCATCACTCCAGATCATGCCTGGACTC
This sequence comes from Desulfobacterium sp., assembly GCA_013824585.1. Classification (GTDB taxonomy): domain Bacteria; phylum Desulfobacterota; class Desulfobacteria; order Desulfobacterales; family SURF-7; genus QZKS01. The sequence continues at coordinate 6,566 of PNOB01000010.1, forward strand.
AAAAAAGGATTTCTTTGGTCTTTTGTTTTTGGGATTATCACAGGTATCCTGTTTTTTATTCTGTTTATGAATGATATCAATCCATTTAAATTACTGCGCGTTCGTCTTCCTCAGGACACGTTACAAAAAATATTATTCTTTCTGGTTGGCGGACTGATTGCTCCTGTTACAGAAGAAACTTTTTTCAGAGGCATACTGTACGGTTTTTTTCGAAAATGGGGCTCTTTATTTGCGATTTCTGTCAGCACATTCATCTTTGCACTGGCTCATCCAGGTGTTTCCTATGTCCAGATAACAGGCGGTATTGTTTTTGCTATTTCCTATGAAAAAGAAAAAAATCTTTTGGTACCCATAACGATTCATACGCTTGGAAATCTTTCTCTTTTTTCTTTATCGATTTTAACTTGACAATACAGTGAGCCTGGGCCAAAACCGTTAGTTGTAATTTCCTGAAAATACCCTATATTGAAGATTATTTGATAAAAACGATAGGGTTTCTAAGACGCCTCTATGTAATGTAGGAACTAACCATGCCTGTTTATGAATATAAAGCTTTAAATGCAAAAGGAAAATCGGTTACCGGCATCATTGATACGGAAAGTGCCGTTACAGCAAGACAAAAATTGCGTGCTTCCCAAATCTTTCCAATTGAAATCAAAGAAGTGTATGCAACCAAAAAGTCAACGGATAAGCCGGGTTCCATTTCCCTATCCCTTCTATTTTCAAAAGTAAAAAAATCTGAAATCACAATGATGACCAGACAACTGTCTACCCTTGTTGGTGCCGGATTCCCATTGGTTTCCGCTATTTCAACATTGATTCCTCAGACAAGATCCCATATATTCAAAAAAATTCTTTCCCAGATCAAGGATTCCATTGAAGAGGGAAGCAGCTTTGCCGGAGCACTGTCTGTGTATCCAGATACATTCTCACCAATATATATCAATATGGTACGAGCCGGAGAGTCGTCCGGAACCTTGGAAATTGTACTTGAACGGCTGGCGGATATCACGGAAAATCAGCAGGCACTGACCAATAAGATCCGATCAATGCTCGCATACCCGGCTATCATGACCGTAATCGGTTCCGGAGTCCTTTTTTTCCTGATGGCTTATATTGTTCCCAGGATCACAACTATTTTTAAGGACGTTAACCGGGCATTACCTACCCCCACAAGAGTTCTCATTGCTACAGGAGACTTTCTGAAAGCCTACTGGTGGTTTCTTTTCCTGCTGATTATTGCGGCTTTTTTCTGTTTTAAGGCTGTGCAAAAAAAAGAAAGAGGGAAATATATCATTGACCGGTTTTTGCTATCTCTCCCTGTTGCCGGAGATCTTTTGCGTAAACTGGCTGTAGCAAGATTTGCGCGAACACTCGGATCCCTTCTGGAAAATGGCGTAACCGTGCTCTCTGCGCTTGAGATTGTAAAAAATATCGCCGGTAACGTTCTGATTGCAGAGGTGATTGAAAATGCCGCAAAGGAAGTTGAAAAAGGGAATGCCCTTGGCAAATCCATTGAGGCATATGATGTTTTTCCACATCTTTCCGTCCAGATGATACAAGTCGGAGAGCAGAGCGGTGAGCTTGAATCCATGCTGAACAAGGTTGCACAAGTTTATGAAAATGAGGTGGAAACCACTTTAATCGCGATGACATCCTGGCTGGAACCCGTCATCATATTGGTAATGGGCGTTGTGGTAGCCTTTATTGTTTTATCCATTGTTCTTCCGATCATGGAAATGAATAAACTGGTTCAATAGTGAGATGGTTAAAAGGCAGATTCAAACGTAACCCCGAGACGTTTATCCTCGTATTTGAAGGGTATTTGAATTCTGGTTTTTTGTTTCAAAAGCTCGATAAAATTCATTCGCTGGTCCCGGTTGTACTTATGAGCACTTGAAACTGCTCCGTAAATATTTCCAGCATAAAAGCCAAAACCAACCGTGCTGATCAATCCGCCAAGTGCATAGTTCTCATGATCAAACGCTTCAAATGCAGCAATCCCAAAAGCGACATTCAGCAAAAATGCAGTCACGGAATCCTGATATCTTTCGCAGTACAGTTGCCCTAGACCTGGAACAATTGAAAAACTGCCGGCGATAATCGGATTTTTTTGAGATAGCGCTTCATACTTTTGAAGTTCATTCTCCAGTTCTGCAATTTTCAATTCATCATAACCTTCAGCGCTTACCTTTTTTAAATAACTGATTGCATGCTTCTCATTTTCTTCTGTTGATAACCGGTAGGATGGCTGCAATAGCCAGATCCAACCAAGCTCATAATATGCATAGTCTTTTATCTGGATATCTTTTGTGAGCACGGTTAAATTATTCAAAGAAATAATGGCATCTCCTTTCCGATCCAGGGCAAGATAGGAACGAGCAATCAGAAAAGAAGCGTTTCTGGAAAACGCAGTATCCCCATATTCTTCCTGGAATTGATGAAAAAACTGAATTGCCTCCTGATACTTGCCTGACCGATAGAGGGAAAGACCTATTTTATAATTTGCCAGCTCTTTCCGTTCATCCTTTGGGAAAAAAAAGATGAATCTTTTAAATTCCGACGCTGCATTGATATAATCTTCTTTTAAAAAACAATCTTCTGCATACAAAAACTGATCATCTGGATTAAGCAGAATCTCTTTGCCTGCCTGAGCAGCAGATGGAAAAAGTATATAAAAAAAAAGCAGGCCATAGGGCAGCACCTTTAAAAAAAGCATACTCGGATATTTCAGAAAAATGGTTTGCATACGCCCTATTCCCACCAGAAGTCGTTGTTTTCGACCGGGTCGTAGACAAAAAACCGTTGCTGAATCTGGATAGAAGGAGAATGACTGACCTCATCACGTCCGCACCGCATAAGACGATCACAAGTCATAATCCAGCCTGTGATCCCGCCATGCTTTTTAATGGCATCCAGCGCATACCTTGAACAGGATGGATACATGGAACATCGGTCGCCATCTGCTCCGGAAAGATACTGCCGGAAAAATCGAATGGGCAATACAAATGGATTCCCATCCAGCCGGTCTCCTGCTGGTTTCTCATCTTTTGGTTTTTCGGTTGAGCCGGCACTGTAAGGGAGACAAAACATGAAGAAGAATATGAAGAGAATAGATAAAAGCGTGCACTTATTTTTTCCTGCAAATGAGTTCACTCTTAAAAAAATCCTATCGCTGGGTAACACGCAACACTTCTGAAATGCTGGTCAGACCTTTTACAATCTTCTTGAGCCCATCCTTTCGAAGTGTAGTCATTCCCTGGCTCATCGCTTCGTTCATAATAAGATTGGAATCAAATGTTTCAAGTACCATTCTCTTGATTCGGCTGTTCATGACCAGAATCTCAGCAATACTGATCCTGCCTTTATATCCGGTGTTAAAGCAGTTCTCACATCCTTTTGCCCGATAAAGCACATCGTTTTCCCCAAGTTCATTTGTAATGCCGATGCTTTTCTTGGCTGCTTCATCCGGAACATATGCTTCTCTGCATTTTGTACAAAGAACCCGAATAAGCCGCTGAGCCATAACCGCAATAACAGAAGAAGAAATCAAAAACGGTTCAATACCGATATCCACGAGACGGGTAATCGCACTCGCAGCGTCATTGGTATGAAGTGTTGAAAAGACAAGATGCCCAGTCAGTGCGGACTGAACAGCGATATCCGCTGTTTCCTTATCCCGGATTTCTCCTACCAGCATGACATCCGGGTCCTGACGCATAATGGAACGTAGTCCCCGTGCAAAAGTCAGATCTATTTTCGGATTCACCTGTATCTGACCGATTCCTTCAATCTGATACTCAACCGGATCTTCGATTGTGATAATATTGATATCCGGTTTATTGATCGTAGACAGGATCGCATACAAAGTTGTTGTTTTACCGCTTCCGGTCGGGCCAGTAACCAGAATGATTCCATTGGGAGATGAAATCAGTTCCTGAATCTGATCCAGACTCTCTTGTTCAAATCCAATATCGGCAAGTGATAAAAGAGAACTGGATTTGTTGAGAAGCCTCAAGACAACCCTTTCACCAAAAGTAATCGGAATGGTTGACACCCGGATATCAATAATCTGATTCCCCTTCCGAACCTCAATCCGCCCATCCTGAGGAAGTCGTTTTTCAGCGATGTTCATCCTGGCCATGACCTTAACCCTTGAAATCAAGGCTGCCTGGATCCACTTGGGCGGCATCAGCATATCATACAAGATTCCATCCACCCGGTACCGTACCTTAAAACTTTCCTGATATGGTTCGATATGAATATCACTGGCTCCTGCTTTTATGGATTGAGAAATAATATGATTCACCAGCTTGATAATGGGTGCATCACTTGTGTCATCCAGAAGGTCAGCGGTTTCCTCAATCGACTCAATAATGGAACTGGTGTTCTCCTCCATATCCTGAACAAGCTGTGCAGCCGACCCCTGGCTATGATCATAGGAGAGATTAATGGCTGCCAGAATGGCTTCCTTGGTAGAAAGAACCGGTTGATATTCATCCTTTCCCATAATACGGGCCAGGTCATCCATCTGTTGAATAGAAGATGGATCATTAACAGCAATCACACAATCGGATACATCCAGGATCGATTCATGTTTTGAAAAATCCAATGGTACCATAAAGTATTTCTTTAAAAACTGAATCGAAATATTCCGGGGTAAATCCGCCCGGATATTTCCAATGGAGATCTCAGGAAGGAATGGGATATTATATCGAATGCTTCTGGCTTTCAGAAGCTGCTTTTCCGTGATCGCGTTATTGGACAGGAGAATCTCACCAATATCCTCCCCCCCTCCCTGTGTTTTAATATCCAGGGCTTTTTGATACTCTTCTTCCGGTATGTTGAACTCTTCCTGTAATATTTTTAAAAAAGATTTTATCATCTATTCACGAAATCGAAAGTTGCTGAACCTATTGTATTGATAACCGCAATAATGTTTTGTATCAAAAAATCATTTCTTCTTTGTGTCGCCATCTTCCGAATACAGATCATCAGAGCTGCCGCCGTACATCTTGATTCTTCCCTCTTTCATCATTTTTTCGATCTCCGACTTCTTGTTATTTTTCATCTCTTCAGAATCTTCCGGCCCCCGGATGACATGGGGGGTAAGAAAAAAGTAGAGATTGGTCTTCTGGTTGGACTCACTGATGGATTTAAACAGATAACCCAGCAATGGGACACTTCCCAGACAGGGAACGGCTGATTCTTCTTTAGTAATACTGTCATCAATTAAACCGCCGATTGCAACCGTATTCTTATTTTTAATAATAACAGTTGTCTCAATGGTACGCTTCAGAGTCACCGGTGTTGTTCCTTCGGTATTGAGCTGAGAAATGGCAGCCTGATCCAGCTTATTGATTTCTTGAAAAATTTTAAGCCTTACCAGGCCGTCTTTGCTGATCTGCGGTGTAACCTTCAAGGTAAAACCAACATCCTTGTATTCATAATTATTATAGGTCTCAGAGGACGATGTTGTACCGGTTTTGGTCAGATAGGGCAAATTGCTGCCCACGGTAATCACTGCTTCTTCATTATCGGTGGTTATGATCTGGGGTGTAGACAGGATATGAACATCCTGATCACTCTTCATGGCATTGATCAGTGCCCCGAGACTGGCAAAAGTCAGGTTACCTACTTTTATGGTTTCTCCGAAAACACCCATGGAATAACCAGCCGGAAATGTTGCTGTCGCTGCACCGGCAGTCTTTATCACATTCTGGATATTGTTATATTGTCCTTTACCGCCAAAACCACCCCCCACTGCCCATTCCTTACTCCCGATGGTCAAATCATCCCCGGCCAGCCACTCGGTTCCAAGTTCAAAACCTTTTTCCACATTGACTTCCATGATCAGACATTCGATATAAACCATGGATCGCGGTATATCCAGTTTTTTGATAATCTCTTCCAGAGTAAGATAATCATCCTTATCTGTCATCAGGATCAAACTGTTTGTGGCCTTGTCTGCTGTAATCTTGGTTGCACTCGAAACAACAGGTGCTGCTTTTTTCCCTTTTGCTTCCCCCCCTGTCTCTTGTTGTTTGCTCGGCAACATCTGAAGCACCTTGGCAAGTTCTTCAGCATTTGCATACTCAAGATAATAGACATGGATTTTCTCCTTGCCCTTGGGAACATCCTTGTCCAGCATCTGGATCAGCCTTTTCACTCTTAATGTGTCTGCTTCACTTGCAAGAAGTACGATTGTATTGGTTCTCTCATCCGCTACAAAAGAGATATCCCTGCCGTTTTCACTCTTCTTTCTCGTAACTGGATTTTCTTTTTTAAATACTGCTTCCAGAATTTTTACGAGCTTTTCAGAATCTGCTGACTCAAGAGGGATGATGGTAATTTCTCTACCAATACCGGTAACATCAATTGCAGTAAGAATCCTGAGAAGACGCTGAATATTGGAATAAATATCCGTAACAATCAGCATATTGGTCTGGGTATAGGCCAGGATAACACTATTTTTGGATACCAGAGTCGAAAATAATTGTTTCACCTCATTGGCATCTGCATATTTCAACGGTATCAACTGTGTCACAAGTTTGTCCGTAGACTCCGCTCCCTCATCCGTCAAATAGGTCTCAACATTTTTGGTGCGTGCATCCGGCGATGAAACAATTTTGGTAATTTCTCCGGCTTCCACTGTGGAATAACCATTAACCTCCACAGATTCGAACACTTTATAAGCTTCTTTTTCAGAAATCTTGGTAGGAGAAATAATCGTAACCTTTCCCTTTACCCGATCATCCACGACATAATTCTTACCGGACAATTCGCTCATAAATTTGATAAACACATTGATATCCACATCATTAAAATCAATGGAAACAAATCGCTCCTGTCCTTTAATCCCTTCTTTAGTCGTTTTGCTATCAAATTTCTGAACAGTACTCTTTTCATCACCTTCAGCAGCCGAAGTTGTTCCGGAAGCCATAAAAATCATGACACATATACTGATGATAATTTTTTCTTTTATACAAAAAAGTTTCATATTGGATCCTGATCAATTATTTAATTGTATATTCGATCACTTTTTCTTTACCACGCCGCTTCAATTGAAGGGTAACGTCTGATGCACTCGTTAAATTATCATAAAATTTTAATGCATCATCAACAGTCTGTATCGGGTTACCATCCACACCTGTAATGATATCCCCATTCCTCAACCCCATATTTCTGAATATGGATCTTGGTTTTACACTGCTCAGCGTCAAACCATCTGGCCTGCCATCTTCAAAATGCGGTCTTATTTTGGCCTGACCCATCAGTTCAGTGACATTTGACATGGCACTTTCAACCTGGGATCTCTGTAAAGTAATCTTTTGAGAATTTTCAGGTCTGGAATACTCTCCTGAGATCTCCATGCCGCGCTTTGCTCCTCCCTTTTGGGGAAATGCGGTTTCCTCTATGTTCAGGACTTCATCCTTGCCATTGACATCCAAAACGACTTTTTCTCTTAATATCATTTTTACAACTGCATTCTGAATGGAATCTCCCACATGGTACAGATTCTGTTTTCTTTCCTTGGTGTCCTCGATCACCGCAAAAGTCGTTTTGCCGGTTACGGTTCCCCACAGTTTCAGATTCAGTTCGGTCTCCTGCAGTCCTTCAAGATCCAGGTCAATACCTTTTTTCTTGACCGATATTTCCGCACCGGTTTTAAAAAGATTCCGATCCGTAATCTTTCTATAATACGCGAGCGGTTTAAAAATGTTATCTTTCACTACCGGAATTTTTTGCATATGAGATTCCGGTGTCTGTACTGCCATATTGGTTTGTACAATTCGATAAAATCCCTTAACACCCAGATAAATACCGATGGTAAGCAGAAACAGATTCAATATGATAAAAATTTTATTCATTCGGTTCTATGATTCACTCTCTATCAAAAAAAACAATGAAGCAGTTACGAGAGCCAATTTCAAAAGTCTGTTGTTGTAGTTCCGGCGAAAGCCGGAATCCAATATTTTCATTTCTTTTCTGGACATCTGCTTTCGCCGGTGTGATGCTTTTTAATCGTTTTGAAAGTGGCTCACGAGCAAAATATCTGCTTTGTATCAGAAAAACCTGGGTTTTTCAAAGGTACCTTGAATCTTCACAGGGAAACCATCTTCACTGCTTTTCTTGAGTATTCTTTTGACAATGGGTCCCAATTCCCCCAGCTTATCTGTAAATACAGGATTGGGATTTATGGTCCCATTCAAATTCAGAACACTTTTTTCAAGTTTTCTATTGATGAGAACGGTTCCGGAAAGGCTACCATCCACATCTCCCCCCTTGTTCAAAAACCGGTTAACCTTGACCTCACTTCGATCAGACTCAAAATTTGCTTCTATTTTTTTCAAGCTCAGTTTTTCCAGACCATGAAATGGCGAAGAGAATTCAATTATAAAATCTGTAAGAACAAAATCACTTTTAAAGATTTGTTTGCTGTTCTCTCCTGTTTCGTAATTCACCTGGCCATCCAGTGAGCCTATTAAATTATGAGGCATGCGATTCTTTAAAAAAAGAATGTCGCCAATCTGAACATGGTTGAATTCCACATCTGCAGCACTGACCATAAAATCTTTTCCTTTAAAATCGAGTGCCGCCTCAATTTCCCCTTTATATGCCTTGCAATCGATGTCAACAGCGATTCTGCCGGCGAATAAAGATAGAAACCCGGGTGTTACCGAAAGCCTCTGTGCGTCAAGCACGGGTGTCCCTTTGTTTTCGACCCTGAGGTTTACAAACTTCAACCCAAGTGGAAAGACCGGTCTGACATCTTCGATGGTTATAGTAAAATCCGGTGCAGCCTGCTCTATCTTCGATTTCAAATAATCACTGAAAGTTTTTGAAGGAAAAAGATAGTACAGGAAAAAAAGGCCAATGCCGATTATATAGGCTGCATACAATATTTTTATGTTTGCTTTTCCCATTTTCCTTTAAAAAACCGGTTATCAGGACTCCACGGTTTCTGCTTGCAGAACAACCGTAACAAACCCGTCCTGTTCCCCCTTCTTGGTTATTGAAAGCCTTTTTACAAAAACCATATTTTTTGATGTTTCAATTCCATGCAGATAAGATGTCAATTGATTCAACGTAATATCATTAAGCTTTATCTCAACAATTGATTTTTTAAGCCCGGTCTCCTGTTTTTTTGATGAGGTTGGCTTCATATAACTGATATTTTCTTTAACACCAGACTGTCCTGCCAATTGATCCAGGAAAGAAAACAAGGTAAATTTCTTGTCTCTCTGCAGAAAATGACGTTCCGATAATTCAGAACTTCTTTTCAACTGATCGAAATCATTTTTTAGAGTAACCATTTCCATCAGTGCCTTTTTTCTTGTAACAATTTCTCCTTCCATACGGGATTTTTTATGGATCACAGGTGATATCACGACCTGAAAGAACAAAAAAAGGAGAAGTGTAATTCCTGCTGCAGCAAGTCCTACCTGTTCTCTTTTGCTGTATTTTCGATCAAGATATCGGTATAATCTTTCCATAAGTCACTTTATGAATACTATATATCCAATTTCAGCTTAAATGAAATTCTTTTTCCGGTTTTATCTGAATTGGCTGAACTGATCGTAACCTTTTGGAAAAAATTTCCTTTTTCCAAAAGGTTTTTCATTTCATCCACAGAATTAAATGTTGCTGTATCCCCTGCGATTGTTACATTGTCCGGCCCAATTACCAAATTATCCAGCTCAATGTCCATCTCTTTTGGCAACACTCCGCTTATTTCGTTTAATATATCAATGGATCTCAAATCCTTTCCTGTCGACCCTTGTGTTGTAAATTGATTTTTCATTTCATCCACCTCTACACGCATTTGTCTCTGCTGTACAAAGGTATCTTCAATTGCTGAATCCGGAAACGCCTTTTTGTAAATAGTCGAAATCTGCGACTCCAGACCAGCTATTTCCCTGCTCATTGAATAAAAGTCATAAAACAGATTTAAGAGCAGTAAACATAGGATGATGCCAGCAAGTATAGCGGTTTGAATAATATCTTTGCGATAGGCATTCCAATGCTTCTTGGCTGCAAACTGTCGGCGATGAAAATTCAACCCATGGCTTCCTGAGGACTCAGCAATTGCCAGAGCCAATGCATTATCCATCTGTTCCGGTATCCAGGATTGATCAACAAACTCTTTCAGATGAATCCCAGTGTCCTGAATCAAATCTACCGATTTAACCGCAAGTTCTAGTGAACCGGCAATCTCCTCTTTGAAATCAGACTTATCTGTTTCAGGGCCTGTTATAAAAACAATTTCCGGTAAAAACTCAATTCCCAGAATATCCTCTACAGCAGAAGCCGTTTGCACAACTCCTTTGCAGATTGATTCTGCAGGTCTTGTCAATGAATGACTGAAAACAATTGAACGAATTGTTTGAATCTGCCCGGAAGATATTGCAAACAATGTTGCGCGGTTATCATAAACATCTACAACCAAAAACTGATTGGGTGAGCTGGCCTGTTTTGCAATCACCATGGCAATTGAATATCCACTTATGGTTGCCACCTGTGGATTCAGCTTTACGGATTTCAGATCGGATATGAATTTATCCAGTTTTTCTTTTTCAATCACAGCCGCAAGAATGCATGTTTGTTCATGCTGTTTCGGGTGTGATATATTCTGAAAATCAATCACTGCTTGATCAATGGGCAACGGCATGGTGGGTTCTAATTCAAATTGAAGAACCTGCTTTATTTTTCGGGTTTCTTTAAATGGAACCTGAATATTCCGATAAGAAGCCAGTTCTGCAGGAAAGGATGCAACACACTCAACCTCTGACAGATCAATATTTTCAACAATGGTTTGCAGGGCTCTGATTTGATCGGCTGTATGTTCTTCTCCGTTTACTTTCCAGGAACTGTGATAAAATGCCTCCACCTCATCGCCCTTGATACTGCTGACAACGACTACTGCGGATACGCTATTTTTACGGATATCAAGCCCAAGAATTTTTCTACTCATATCTTTTTATCACAACCTGGCTTTTATGAAACATGGTAATAGATCAATACCGAACGGTTCGGATTCCGTTTACCTCTCTACGAAAAGAATGTCAGGCTAATATTTTTATTTCATTAGCAATCATTTCAAGACTGATGGTTCTGATATAGTCTATTCTGTCTGCCAACTCAAGACCCTGCATGCATTTTTTCCGGATTTATTTTCCCGTTCAACAACCGCAACTGTCACCATCTTTACGTTATTCAGCTCACCAGTAGCTATAATCCGAAAAAAATCGCTTTTCGTTGTGATCAGATTGGGTTCAATTGTCAATGCACCGCATCCAGGGGCTTTTTTATACCAGTCTGCATTAGACATGGATAAATCATTAACATATTTACCATCGGCCGTCATTTCTTCCCGATATCCGACAATCTCCTGTGCAAGCGGAAGATCATTTACCTGAAGCAAAGCGGCGATGACCGGTAATTCAGCAGTATTGATATTGATCTTCCCCGGAAAAGTGAATTTGTTGGTTGTTGTCTGTGCTTCCATTCCATAGACAGTCAGATATTGAGATAGCATTTCCCAGCCGCCGAAACTTTCTACCAGCTTTGATACACCCTTTACCTGGAGAAGTTCGTCCACATGATTTATTGGCCCGTTTTTACATGCATATGGCGGTTCCAGGCCATTATAGTAATCCGATTCTGCACCATTCACACCGCTTATTGCATCATCATCTCCTGAATCGAGCCAATCTTTAATGGAATTCACAATGGCGGAAGCGCTGGTATCATCATCCTCGACTTGTCCGGAGGTAATATACCCTACAAATCGTTCCCACATATTCATTTGATCCTGATTAAAATCCTTCCCATCTGGAAACTTAACCAGTGCATTGACCTGAATTTTTGAAAGCTCGTCCTGAATTTCCACTGTCAAAGCCCCTTCTGGAAATGGGATATCACCCAGAAGGTCTGCGATGCTTTCCTTGTCTGCCCAATCTTCCTGCAGAGAATCCACTTCTCCATCTTTTTTATCTTTTAACAATAATGCCATAGCCATTTGGACCCCCGAAGAAGTCATATGGGAAAGCTTCAAACGATCTCTTGTAACACCTGTAAATTCTGCAGCATCCAATGCCCGCCTGTTAAGTTCCATTGTAGTGGAAATCAGAAGCGTAATCACAGCAATGGTAATGATCAGGGCGATACCTTGATTCTTTTTTTGATTCTTCTCATTCATCATGTTTCTTTTTGGATGCTTTCATAACGATAAACCGGAAAATGAACCCGGGTCTGAAATACGTAAGAAGCTGTTTCTTTGCCGATTTCCAGCCGGATACCGATGGATACCGGTGTTTCATACTTGAATTCGGAAGACTCGGAATCCCATGATTCATGTTCTTCACCTTCCTTATCGTAGTATGTAAAGGAGAGTGACTTTACATTCTCGCAAAGAACAGGATCATTATTTTTCTCATCAAGCGGTTTTTCAAAATTGAGACGATCCGATCGTTTCAGGACAAAGGTGTTCTCATCTGTTTCATCAACATAATAAACAATCTCTGCCACACCTTTTGGTTGTCCCTTGCCAAATGCAATATGAGCAGAAGATGTAAATCGCAGTTTTGGAAAATCCTTATTCTGGGAGGAATACTGTTCACCAAGGATTTGATGAATATCCGGATCTGAATCTAACTCGGGTTGTGAATAGCGCTGGGAGGGCGTCACATGAATCTCCCTTAAATCCAGGATTATCCTGTCCAGGCATGTTTTCGCCATCTCATTGATGGTGATATTCTCCTCAATGCCCCCCACACTGCCAAGAATCTGGTTAAAAGATCCGAAAAGAGTTGTAATCATGATACTGAAGATAAAAATGGCCAGTAAAATCTCAAGCAGAGTAAATCCAAAGCAACCTTCTGCCTCTTTGTTTTTCCCTGGAATGATCAGAAAACTACTCCTGCAATAAATGGTAAGAAATGATCGAATAATTGAACTCTCCATCGTTAAAACCTATGGTAATCTCAATTTTTTTCAGTTTCTCCGATAGATCGCCAAGGGTTTCCGACTCTACTTTATTCACAGAACTTTTCCAGGCGTAGCCGGGAAAATCTTCACCAAAGTCACCCTCCTCCGCCTCTTCATACTTTTCAATATTTTCAATAATCTGCGCCATCTTTACTTCTGCGAGAAGCGGTGCCTGAGTATCAAATTGAGAATTCAGATTCAAATAAACCGTTTTGGAATGAAGTCCCCATAAGGTCGTTATCACAATGGCAATAATCGAAAAGGCGATCATAACCTCTAAGAGTGTGAACCCTCCATTTTTTCCATTATCTGAAGGTCTCGACATATTCCTCAACCCATTTAACAGAAGGCAGAAATGCTTCCACAAACAGAGAAATTTTTCGATCATCACTGCCTTTAATATGGATAATAGCCTGATCAGAATACCCTTTTTTATTGAATCGTATTTCAACCGTTCCCTGAATCACTTTTCCTTGTCCTGGAAATTCAACATCAAGCAGTCTTACGGTTTCTGGAAGGGAATAGCCGTTCTCATGGGCTATTTTCAACGCCTCTTCCGTATCCATCGATTCGTCTGCAATCCATAAACTGTTGTTATCGATATCGAGATTAAGGATATAATCTTTCTGGTGCTGAACCGCATTATTTCTTAACAATCTCGCCTTAACAACGATCCAGCGTACAATTTTATTGGTATCATCCGGAAAAATAAATCCTGACAAACGGGGTGTTGCAAACACAAGCATGACTGACATAATGATGACAACCACAATCAACTCGATCAGTGTAAAACCTGTATTCTCTTTTATTGGCCAAAAATTCATTCTAATTCAGATGACCTGGTTATTCGATTTCCCAATTATTGATATCCTTGGCAACATCCTCTCCGCCTGGAGCTCCATCAGAGCCATATGAGATAAGATCAAAATTGCCATTCACCCCGGGGCTAAGATACACAAATTCATTTCCCCATGGGTCCTTCGGAAGATTCATCTTTTCAAGATACCCCCCCTTACGCCATTTTTTAGGCAGAACACCAGATTCCGGGGCTTTTACAAGAGCCTCAAGTCCCTGTTCCGTACTCGGATATGTACCATTATCAAGTTTATATAGTTGCAGTGCGGATTCAAGGGCTTTAATATCAATTCTCGCCTTGTTTTGCCTTGCTTCATCCGGGGCATCCATAAAATTAGGTGCGATCACCATCGCCAGTATACCCAGAATCACAATAACAACCATTAGCTCAATAAAGGTAAAGCCTGAATTATCGATTTTACTGACTGATTTCATAAAAGATATCCCTCCGTAATTCAAAATGTGGTAAAAACCACAATTCATTTAATATATGTTTCAATTGGTAATTTACGAAAAAAAATTGAAGGACTTTGCATAAATGCCAATTTTCTAATATAGCATTCATGTCCAGTGATCAAGGGTTAAAAGAGGCGAGTTGACATTATCCAATGACAATGCCAAATAGTCTGTATGAAAATAAAATCAAAAATCAGGTGTGAATGTTCCAGCAGGGACGTGATATTTATTGATCATGAGAGGGTATATTGTACAAAATGCGTACCAGAAGAGATTCTCACACAACCACCACATAAAAAAACCGGTTCAAAAAAAGTAACGGTAACCAACAATTAGGAATTCATATTACTCATGATATTTCTGTAATACCTTGCTTTCATTACCTTTATCAATATCATCCAAAGCGAACAGAATTGCAGCTTCAACAAATGCAGATTTATTCTCAATCTGCATTCCGGCAAGCTTTAACTCATGAAATTTACGAGTAAACCGAGCAAGCACATCCAGAGAAAGATAAAAACCCGCTTTTTTTTTCTTCTTTTCTTCTAAGGGAGAAATCTTATCATTATCTTTTTCACCTGAACCAATTGCTGCCATCACAGGATCAAATGTAATGTTTTCAAAAAAATCAGGTTTTTCATTTTTTCCGATCGTCATCCCCATCAACCCTCCTTATCAATTTTCGATATCCTTCTGCTCCGATGGCTTGGCTTTTGTATTCAAAAATCGTTTTCCCCTGTGAAGGTGCCTCTGATAAACGGACATTATAGTGAATCGGATCACAGATCTGTCTTTTAAACATTTTTTGTAGTTGCTTTAATATCTCATAGCTTTGACGGGTGCGTGTATCAAACATTGTCGGAAGTACATATTTTAATTGGAGATCTGAGTTCAGCTTCTGAGCGGAAAGGAGATAACCAAAAAATGTTTTTAACCCCTCGAGAGATGGCCCTTGCAGAGCAACTGGACATAAAACCTCATCAACTGCCATTAAAATGTTGACGCTTAACACATCCCATCCCGGTGCGCAGTCAAATATCAGATAATCAAGTGTCCCCTTTTTGGGAAGAAGCGCATTACCCAGGACAGTCTGCCGGATATCTCTGGGCTGTTCTCCAAGCCAGTTTTTCAATTCTACCAAACCAATCCCCCCAGCAATCAGCCAAAGATTTTTTCGGGTAGGGTGAATAATATCTTTTCTTGAAATATATTCACCATTTTTATCTCTGCCTGTGACAAACTCATAGAGTCCATATTTGGGATTCACACCCAGAAATTTTGAGGTCTGCCCTTGAGTATCGCAATCAACCAACAACACTCTGTGTCCAAGCTGCGAAAGCCCAAAAGCCAAATTTACAGCTGTTGTTGTCTTGCCAACACCACCTTTTGCCATTGCAACTGCTATTTTTCTCATTCTCCACTCCAGATATCGAGCATACTTTTTTTCCCTGTCCGCGTTTTTACATATCTTTTTAGAATAATCAACCGATTCTTGGTTGTTTTCCAGATAAGACTGTTTTTAAGACAGTCTGATACACTTTATTCAAAAAATGATGGGGTACAAATAAGAAAAAAGTTAAAATATACTTGCCCAATCAATCATAATGCTATATGGAATCCATAAAAAACACTTGTAAATAATACCAAAACAATCCAATCATGGTTAACAAGCAAAATCGGACGATGAAGAATTCTTCACCTTTTATCTAAACACCAATAAAGAAATGCAAAAAAAATATAAAATTCTGATCATTGACGACAGTGAAGAAATACTGAATACGTACAAAAAATTTTTTACTAAAAAAAATTATTCGGTCGCAACAGCTTCCAATGGACTGGATGGATTAAAGATACTCCAGACCGAGCCAAGCGATTTTGATCTTATCATCACCGATATCGTTATGCCCAATATCAGCGGTGTTGGTATCATTTCAATTGTTAAAAAAAAATTTCCGGAGATTCTTATCATTGCCATTACAGGCTGGGGAGAGCATCCAGAGATGTTGGCATCCGAGGCAGCGGCAGACCTTGTACTTGAAAAACCAATTGACCTGATGGAACTGGATAAACGGATTATCGATCTTATCCAGTCAAAAACAAATTGAAGTCAGCAGATTATGATTAGCTTTAGCTGAAATTTTTATGCAACTATTTAAACAAAAACAGTAAAAAACATGCAAAACGGACCACCGATCATAGGCGTTAGCCCAGCCATTGTAAGAGTTAGTGACCTGATCAATCATGTTGCTGATACAGGGCTGAATATCGTAATTTCCGGCGAGACCGGCGTTGGGAAAGAAGTAATCGCACAAAATCTGTATCAAAAATCCCCAAGAAAGGGAAAACCGTTTGTAAAGGTTAATTGTGCCGCCCTTCCCGAAGGGCTGCTTGAGAGTGAGCTTTATGGTTACGAACGAGGCGCATTCACTGGAGCAGAACAGAAAAAACGAGGTAAGTTTGAACTGGCAAACGGAGGTGTACTGTTTCTTGATGAAATCGGGGATATGCCGATTTTATTGCAGTCAAAGCTGCTCCATGTTCTCCAAAGTGGAGAATTCGCTCCTCTTGGATCAGAAAAAGAATTTAAAACAGATACATGGCTTATCGCGGCGACCAATCATAATTTGGAAGATGAAATCAAAAAACAAAAATTCCGTGAGGATCTGTATTATCGGTTAAATATTATTAAAATTTATATTCCACCTCTTCGAGAAAGAACCGAGGATATTCCGCATCTGATCAATTATTACAGTCAACTGTATACTTCTCAATTCAACAACAGAAGCATTCTCCAGCCAAGCAGCCGGATATTACAAAAACTATCCGAATATTACTGGCCAGGTAATGTCCGAGAGCTTCAAAACGTATTGAAAAGAGTATTAGTACTTGGCAGTTGGGATGATATCATTGATGGATTCGATTATGGATATGGATCATCAAATGATGTTCGCCAAAAATCGGAACAAGTTCAAACACAGATACCTTCATCTAATAATTCTATATTTAAGAATGGACAAGCACCTGATCTGGAATCCTTTTCATTAAAGGAAATTAAGAAAAATGCTTTGGATAAAGTTGAAAAGGAAGCCATCTCTTACATATTAGAAAAAACCGGGTGGAACCGTAGCAGAGCATCAAAAATATTAAAAATCAGTTATAAAACATTATTATATAAAATAAGTGAGTTAGGCATTCTACCACCAACCACATAGCGCTTGAAGCTTCATCTCAATTGGATTTCAGATGATTCTCCTTCAATTATTCATTACTCCAATTATTGTTTAGATATCCTGAATCCCGAACCTGGTGACCAAACGTGACAAATAAGTCCTTTGAATCCCCATAACCTGAGCAGCCTTGCTTCGATTTCCCCCTGTATTTTTCAGGTTCAGCTTGATAAACTCTTTCTTGAACTCATTCAATGCATCTTCCAGAGAAATCCCGACCTGCATACCGGGGTATTTTGTTTTTGGATCAAAAATCGGTAAATCCTCGGGCAGCACCTTTTTCCCGTTACCCATTACAACTGCCCGTTCTAAAGCATTACGCAATTCCCTCACATTTCCCGGCCAGTTATATCCTATCATTTTTTCCATGGCCTCTTCTGATATGGTCAACCCTGGAGTTCCTCTTTCCAACTTAAAAGATTCGATGAAGTGTCCCGCAAGTATAGGAATATCTGCTTTTCTTTCTCGAAGTGGCGGCATCTCAATTGTGACAACATTCAATCGATAATATAAATCCTCTCTGAACTTGCCCTCTTCAACTTCTTTAAGGATTTCCCGGTTCGTGGCGGATATAACCCTCACATTGACATGAACTGGTGTATTCCCACCAACACGATAAAAAATCCCTTCCTGTAATACCCTGAGAAGCTTTGCCTGCATACCCGGACTCATCTCACCAATTTCATCGAGAAAAAGGGTTCCTTGATCGGCCAGCTCAAATTTACCAATTTTTTTATTTGTCGCACCGGTGAAAGCCCCTTTCTCATGGCCAAAAAGTTCATCTTCCAGCAATGATTCAGGGAGAGCCGCACAATTCAAAACAACCAATGGCTTATCTTTTCGAAGACCAACTCGATGTATCAACCGGGCAAGCAACTCCTTTCCGGTTCCACTTTCACCAAGAATTATAGTACTTGTAGTCGAATTTGCTACCTTTGTGGCTTCCTGTATAATTTTCTGAATTGAACTGCTATTTCCAACGATTTGATATTTTGCTGCGAGTTCCTCTTTTAAATCTCTATTCTCACGGTCTACCTGTACAATCTTCCGGGCATTACCAATTGCATGGGCAGCAAGTTCTCCGAACTCTGTCAATATTTTCAAGTCGTCATCAACAAACGATGTCCCATTGATTCTATCGATAATCTCTATTACGCCAATGATTTCTTCACCAACTTTCATAGGTGCGCAAATGATCGAATGGGTTTGAAAACCAATGGACTCACTGATATCCTTATTCCAGCGTGGATCCTTTCGTACATCTGTAATAAGCAAGGGTTCTCCTGTCTGTGCTACCTTACCGGCAATCCCTTCTCCAATTTTTATCTTAAACCGCTTCAGTTCTTCTTTTTTATCGCCTGTAGCAACCTTGAAATATAGATCCCCTGTCTCCTGATCCAACAATAGCAATGAGCCAGCCTTTGACTGCATGATACGTACTGCTTTTTCAACAGTAAATTCAAGAAACTGATCCAGATTCTGTATAGGAGAAGCCTCTCCGAAGTGATCAGAAAAATCTGTTTGCCCGTTTAATCTCTTTTTCATTCTAAAATCACCAGCAATATGATTAAGTTAATAAATATTTGAGATTGTAAACATTGTGACATGAACGATAAAAAAGCATAACCGAAAGAGATCTATGTGTCAAACAAAAGGGAAAATTGT
>PNOB01000011.1 GCA_013824585.1 Desulfobacterium sp.
TTTTTCTGCATCCGGAGGGCAGTTGAGCGCAGGAAACGCCACTACGAATAAAGGTGGTCAGGCATCTGTTGATTTTTCTTGTGGTACTATTGATAAAAGCAATCGTATTGTAACCATTGAGGCCTCTGTAGAAGGCCTTGTAGTTAAACAAATCCCAATACAGATTATTGGAACA
Source organism: Desulfobacterium sp. (assembly GCA_013824585.1). Lineage (GTDB taxonomy): Bacteria > Desulfobacterota > Desulfobacteria > Desulfobacterales > SURF-7 > QZKS01. The sequence goes on from PNOB01000011.1 coordinate 176, forward strand.
ACGGTAAATGTGACCTCAAACAAATCTACAAGCCTCAACACTGACGGAGAGAAAAGTGACAACATCACTATAACTGTAAAAGATGCTAGTGGGAATCCCATTTATAATGCAGCAGTAAGTATGTCCATAAATCCCTCATCGACTGGATCAATAATAGTATCACCAGAATCAGGAAATTGTAAAGTTGATGGAACCTTTAGCGCGACGGTAACAGCAGTTTCAGCAGGTTCTGCATTATTAAATATCGCAGCTCTTGGAGCGACATCGTCTATCACATATACTATTGGCGCATCAATTGATACATTTGCAATTCAATCTCCTACAGAGAATCCAGTCAACCTTTCCTTAGGTTCAAAATTGCCTATTACAGTTTTTAGTCCGATGCCGGGATCTAGCAAGATAGTGGTATTTGCAACAACTTTTGGAGCTTGGGAAGGAAGCGGAACACAAATCATCGAAGTCCCAATAGGAGTATCCAGTACAGCAACAGCTAATTTACAATCTCTTTATTCAGGTATAGCAACAGTTCAAGTATATGATAAAGATTCTCCATCAATAAATCAATCAATAACAGTAGCTATCTCTGCACCAACAAGTACTGCCAGTCAAATAGAACTTCAGTCTAACTCAGCAGTAGTTGCTCCTAGTACCGGAGATACAAAGAATACGGCTGTTTTAACTGCCACTGTTCGTACTGTTGATGACCAGTCTGTAGGTTTTGCACCTGTTATATTTTCGATTATTAACCCAGGAGCTGGTGGCGCTATGATTAATCCAGCAGTTGTGAATACCGATGCTAATGGTATTGCTAGAGCAACATTTACTTCTGGGGCCCAAAGTTCAGATGCTGAAGGGATACAAATACAAGCAACTATTGTTGGTACTACCATTAAGTCTGAATTAATTAATATCGTAGTAGGTGGTACAGTAGGATCAATTGTAATTGGAACAGCTACCAAAATTGAAAATTATCAAGGGAATACAACAACATATCAGTATAAAATGTCAATTCTCGTTTCCGATACAAACGGGAATCCAGTTGATAAGACCAAGGTATATTTAAATATTTGGCCAACAGAATATGCACTGGGCTACTGGACGAAAGTTGAAGGAAAACTGCTACCAGTAGGCGATAGAGAAGAAGTAATAAACGAAGATTCGAATTTTAATTTGATGCTTGACGGTGGGGAAGATTTAAATGGAGATGGTGTTCTAACGCCTCCAAGCTCCTCTGCTGGTAATGTGCCAGCCTTTGTTGAAACAGACGAAAACGGGGTGGCAAATTTTAACCTTATTTATTTGAAACAGTATGCTGCGTGGGTAAAAGTTAAAATTACAGCAACTACAATCGTATTTGGATCTGAAAATCGATCAGAGCTGGAATTTTGGCATGGATGGATGAAGGGTGAAGAAGAAAGTTTATCTGATTCACCTTTTTAGGTAGATTGAAAATTGAATTAAATTAAAATAAATAAGCCTGCTTTTTGCGCCATGCTAATTGCAGGCTTTTTTTAATAGTTGGTATACATTTAACTCAAGCATTTTATTACTAACATTTGTTAGACCATGTGTCTTGTTTGAGCTTAGCCGACATTACGAATGTTTTTTTATTAAGTTACAAGCAGCAATCTATGTTTTGATTGAGTAAATTGCATACCCAATTTTTTCCATTTTCCAAAAATATTAATAATTGTATGGTTCCTGGAAGACTCGAATGATATTCTGTTATCGGTTCATTATGTTTTTCGCCTGCGCCGCCAATCCCCCCTCCGGATCCAGCTCAACCACCCGTTGAAAGGCATTTTTCGATTTGGTTTTTAACCCCATGGCTTGGTAAGCTTTTCCCAAATCAAAATAGATTTCAGGTACGGAAGCATTCATCTGAATGGCTTTTTCAAGGTTCTGAATCGCTTCGGATGTTTTGCCCAAAGCCAGTTGTGTACGCCCGAGCCAGTGGATGGCTACAACAAATCGGGGCTCCAGATCAAGCGCTTCTTTTAAATATTTTTCTGCAAGATGAAAGTCATTTTTATAGTAGTAGGCCTGCCCCAGGTTCGCAAGCGGATAATGGGGTGTGGCATAAACATAATTATCGGTCAGCTCCTTAAAATTTTCAATGGCTTTATCGTATTCTCCTTTTTGAAGATAGGCCAGGCCGATATTGTTGCGAACCGATGCAAAATCCGGTTTTAATTCCATACATCGCTGGTAGCGCTTGATAGCCAAATCATATTTTTTTTTATTAAAATAAAAGATTCCCAAATCAAATTGGGTATATGGATCATCGGGGTCTATTTTTTCCGCCTCCTTCAGCTTGCGAAAGGCAGGGGCTGTTTTATTCTCTGCCATATAGGCCTCACCCAGCTTTCTGAGCGATTCTGCTTTATCTTTAAGCATAATATCGTCTTTGGAGGCAGCGCAGGAGGACAGAAAAAATATCAGGAGCATGCAAAATATCGTGCAGATATGATTCGTTTTCATCGAAATACCTCTCAATATGATTCGATTTGGTTTTGGGAGTGGTGTTTCAGAAAAACCAATTTTTGAGTTGATCTGTTTCATTTTTTTATAAGGTTCAATTTTTTTGCAATCTCTTGGGAAACACGGGATACGAATCGATCAAAGGATTCACCAGTAAGGGGTTTCCCCGGTGCCGGAACTTCGTCAAGATCATCAGGATGAATGAGGATGGGTGAATTCATCAGTTTTGGTTTGGGTGTAACGCCAAACTCAGGGGGAAACCGGTCTTCGAAATACATGTCCTGAAAACCGGAAAATTTTAAGGCATGTGCGGTTGAGTCGATCACAGCGATTTCATCTGCTTTGACAATCCCTTGTTGCTTGGCTGCAACCAGTCCAGCCAGGGTTTCACCGCCATGAGTGCAGGCAATGTGTCCATTTTGGTTTGCGGTCAGTTCCCAGTCCATAATATCCTGTTCCGTGACTTCTACAAAAAAAACATTTTGAAAACCGCTTTTCAGGTTATAGTTTTTAACAAGGCTGATGACGCGGGGCATGGAAACAGGATTTCCGATCATGGCTGCCTGCGCAACGCTGGGTTTAACCGTTATTGGAACAAATTTTCGTTTGGTTTCATCCGGCTCAAGATAATAGCGATAGACCGGATTGGCATGATGGGATTGAACACCGATAATTTTGGGAAGGGTATTGATAATTCCTGCTTCAAAAAATTTTAAAAAACCGTTGAGAACAGCCGTAATATTCCCGGCATTGCCAATGGGAATCACCACAACTGTATTTTGCAATTTATAGTCAAGATCCTGCGCGATTTCATATGAGTAGGATTCCTGACCCAGAATCCGCCAAGCGTTTTTCGAATTCAGGAGTGCAACATTGTACTGTTCGGAAAGAGCCTCAACAATTTTCATACAGTCATCAAATACACCCGGAATTTCAAATACATCTGCTCCACTTCCAAGGGGTTGGGAAAGCTGTTGCGGTGTGACTTTTTTATGAGGAAGCAGCACAGCAGACTTTACATTGGGCTTCATATAGGAGGCATACAGGGCAGCAGCAGCTGAGGTATCTCCTGTGGAAGCACATATCGCCAGGATATTGTCAATGGATCCTTTTTTCAGAAGATAGTTTATATAACTGAATGCACTGGCCATTCCCCTGTCCTTGAAAGAGGCACTTGGATTCTGACCATCATTTTTATAATAAAACCGGATATTGGTCAGCTCCTGCAATACTGGATTGGCTTCTATCATCGGTGTATGACCTTCACCAAGATAGATAATATCTTCCAGTGGTAAAACAGGGCCGATAAATTCGTGGTACAGGTAGATCCCTTTGAGGGCCGGTATTTTAAGCATCTTTCGATAATCAAAGATGAGCTGCCAGGTTTTTCCCGGGATTTCCTTTAGTTTCTGAAAATCAGCATCATGAATCAAAAGAACCTGGCCGCAATCCGGACACACATAGAGAAGTTCATCAATTGGAAATTCGTTTTCACAATTCAGACATCGATAGATCAGGCTGCCTCTGACTTTCGGGACCAGATTGGATTGCACTTCGGATGGGAATTTATCAAGGTTCATGATTGTATTTTTTCAACTCCTCCCATATAGGGTCTGAGGGCTTCCGGGATGATAACCGATCCGTCAGCTTGTTGATAATTTTCAAGAATGGCAGCCACGGTTCTTCCAACAGCCAAACCTGAACCGTTTAGTGTATGTACCAGTTCCGTTCCTTTTTTATTTTTATCACGGTACCGGATATCACTTCTGCGTGCTTGAAAGTTTTCAAAATTACTGCAAGAGGAAATTTCCCGATACACACCCTGTGCCGGCATCCATACTTCAATATCATAGGTCTTGGCAGCTGAGAAACCAAGATCTCCTGTACAAAGCGTGATTACCCGATAGGGTAGACACAGCCTTTTTAGAATGGTTTCGGCATTTTCCAAAAGCGTCTCAAGCTCATCATAAGATGTTTCCGGTTTTGTGAACTTCACAAGTTCCACCTTGTTAAACTGGTGTTGCCGGATAAGCCCTCTTGTGTCTTTTCCATAGGAACCAGCCTCAGAACGGAAACAGGGCGTATATGCTACATATTTGATCGGGAGAAGATCGGCTTCGATCACTTCTGTGGCGTGAATATTGGTAACCGGGACTTCTGCCGTGGGGATGAGAAAAAAATCAGTATTCTCAATTTTAAAAAGATCTTCTTCAAATTTCGGGAGCTGCCCTGTACCGGTCATGGTTTTCCGATTTACGATGAACGGTGGAAGAATCTCAGTATAGCCATGTTCAAGGGTATGGATGTCCAGCATGAAATTGATGAGAGCTCTTTCCATGCGCGCACCAGCACCCATATACAGTGGAAATCGGGCACCTGTGATTCTGGCGGCCCGGCTAAAATCAAATATATTCAGTTTCTCCCCTATTGTCCAGTGCGGATTAGGCTCAAAGCTGAATGTTGGCGGGGAACCGATTGTTTTCAATACAATATTATTGACTTCATCCTTTCCGATTGGAACCGATGAATGGGGAATATTCGGCAAGCGAATAAGAATGTGATTGACAATATCTTCATTTACAATCAGGTCTTTTTCCAATTCTTTTATTTTATTTGAAACTTCTCGCATTTCGATAACGAAAGCCTCAGCATCCTCTCCTTTTTTTTTCATTTGAGCAATCTGGTCCGATACCATATTTCTTCGATGTCTCAATTCCTCAGTTTCAAGGAGGATTGACCTTCTCTTTTCATCACTTAATTTGAAGGCTTCCAGATCCGTGGAATCTCCCCGATTGATCAGTACGGTTTTTATTTTCTGGATATTTTGCCTTATATACTTGATTTCCAACATAAGAGTACCTATTTTCCAATTTCATTTTGATGCATGATTGTTTTTTTGAACCGAACCATTCGGAAAAAACAGATTCTCAACTCTGCATTCATCTTGCTCAATGGTGAACGCAAGAAGTTTAAAAAAATAACATGCAGGGCTTTTTTAGTCAATAATTATTGCAAGTTGCGAGTTGACAACGAAAGCCGATTTCGATAAGTAATATTATTTAATACGTAACACAAAAAACAGGATTTTCCAAAGGGTTATCTGTTGTTAGAACGGAATAGAAACAATTCGGATATGTTGAACTGGAGAGCTCCATGGATGATATTAAGGAAAAAAAACGTGAAATACGGAATGGGATCATTGGGAAAATTGGGAAGTACGGAGAGAAAGAACGTGCCGAGAAGATGGAAGTCCTGAAAGAACGGCTTTTTTCTTTTGCAAATTTTCAAGAAGCCAAAATCGCATTTCTACCCTCTGCCCGAGAGAACGAAATGGATGTAAAGGGCATTATCAAGCAGAGTCTCAGTCTGAATAAAATCGTTGTACTTCCATCATTTCAGACGGTTAAAAAAGATATCATATTGATGAAACTTGATAATCCGGAAACGGAGTTGATTCAGGGGCCTTTTGGAAATATGGAACCGGATCCCCAGAAGTGCAAGGTCGTACCCATTGACAGTATCGATATTGCAGTTATTCCCGGGCTTGCTTTTGATGAAAAAGGTGGCAGACTTGGAACCGGAAAAGGTTATTTTGATCTGTTTATCCCCAAATTACCCATTACAGCGAGAAAAGTATCGTTGGCATTTGAGGATCAGATGATTCAACAGGTTCCAATGGAATCACATGATAAATATATTGATATTATCATTACAGAAAAACGAATCATTTATAAAATTTGATCCAAAACACATTATTTTCATTTTTGGGTGAGGTATCTGGACACTTTTATCGGTTTTATTGCCAAGTTTGTTATTCAGGGTTGAGAATCTTTTCAAGTTTCAAAAGATTCTGTCCTTCGCCAACAGCGATAACCGTATCACCAGCTCGGATGACGGTTTCAAAGGATGGGTTGAACATCATATCCCCTTCTTTTTTTTTGATCGCGATCAGGATGAGGTTAAATTGTTGCCGAATACCTGAATCCTTTAAATGTACATTCGCCAATTTTGAAGAGCTGCTGACAGGGATTTCTTCCATTTTGATATCTTTCCGATGATGCTCAAAAGCAAGGTCAAGAAAATTGGTAACCGTTGGCCGGAGAATCCGTTGAGCCATACTGATGGCACCAATATCATATGGGGATTCTACTTTATTGGCTCCTGCGGCGAGCAGCTTGGATTTGGCATTATTGCTGCTGGCTCTGGCCATGATGAAGATAGTTGGGTTCAATTGCCTTGCCGTGAGTACAAGAAAAACATTATCTGTATCGGTGCCAAGAGCAGCAACAAGCATTTTTGCGCTTTTAATTCCGGCCTGATAAAGAAATATCTCTTCAGAAGCATCGCCGGAAATATAAAGAACATTATCCATTTCCATGGCAGGTATATGACCCTCATCTTTTTCAATAACTACTAAATCTACGGGTTTCGTTCTCAGGTTATCACATAAAACCTTGCCTATTCTTCCGTACCCACAGATAATATAATGGTTTTTCAATCGAAAAATTTTTTTATCCAAACGTCTCCTCCCCAAAATGGCTCTCACCCTTCCTTCTACAATAAATTGCATGATCGTGCTGCCGATATAAAGAAAAAAGCCTGCTCCTGAAAAAATTAATAGCATTGTAAAAATTCTTCCATAGCTACCGATTTTATTGATTTCGCCATAGCCAACTGTTGTAACGGTAATAACCGTCATATAAAGGGAATCGAGGAAGCCCCAGTTTTCAATATACATGTAGCCGGCAGTACCAGAAACAAGGATAAAAATACAAAGAAGCAGTGATATGAAAAAATATTTTGTTGTTTCCAAGATGAAAAGCTTTCAGAATTAGAGTATAATGAAATTAAATTATGAATATTTTTCAGTGAAAATCAAGCTTTATTCAATTATTGAGCAAAAAGAATTCAGTATTTCAGTTCTGGAAATTGTAATTTTGGATTTATTATAGGTTTTTATCCGAATACCTTGACGAAACTGCCTTAAATAGAATAAAAAAAACAGATGAGCCAATTTCAAAACGATTAAAAAGCGTCACACCGGCGAAAGCCGATGTCCAGAAAAGAACTGAAAATACTGGATAGCGCTATGCTTCACTGCGTGTCCAGCTTTCGCCGGAACTACAACAACAGACTTTTGAAATCGGCTCAGATTTTTTGATAAAAAAGTAAAGGAGAAAATGAATAAAGAAGCCTTGAAATATACCCGCCATCGCGAAGAAATGGTTCAACGTCAGATCGAAGCCCGTGGTATTACGGATCAGAATGTTCTTGCAGCAATGCGTAAAGTTCCGCGTCACCTTTTTGTCAGCGAAGCGCTGATGGATCAGGCATATGGGGACTTCCCACTTCCAATTGGTGAGCAGCAAACAATTTCCCAGCCATATATTGTTGCAGAGATGACCCAGGCCCTGGAACCGAAAAAAGATGATCGGATACTTGAACTTGGGACAGGTTCCGGCTATCAGGCATCGGTGCTGGCAGAAATCGTATACCGGGTTTATACAATTGAAAGAAAGCATTCATTGTTTATCAAAACCAGAAAAATATTTGACAGACTGAAATATCATAACATTGTTACCCGGTATTCAGACGGCACGACCGGATGGAAAGAAGAGAGCCCGTTCGATGGAATCATTGTAACTGCAGGTGCACCTGAAATTCCGGCAGTTCTGGTTAACCAGCTTGCGATTGGAGGCCGGATGGTGATCCCAGTTGGAGACAGACACTCCCAAGACCTGATCAAAATCATCAGACAGCACGACGGAATCGAAAAAACCAGCCTTGGGGGATGCCGTTTTGTAAAGCTTGTGGGTGAGTATGGGTGGGAGGAGTGATTTTATCCATTTCTGAATAGACACTTTTAGTTGCCTTCTATATTTTTTTATAGATTGAATAAATGTTTTTTCCATCCCAGACCGCATCTCCTGATAATGTTTTCAAGCCTTCTTCATTAAAAATTTTGGCAATCTCATTAAACGGCAGATTGTCCTCACGCCTCATTTTTTTAATCCTATTGAAGATACTTTCTTTATACTCCATAGAATTTTCTTTTGGTGAGGGGATGTCTGAAAGAAGATCCGGAGCTGGGCAGAAGATGTCTTCTGAAGTGGATGTTATTGTTGATGGCAGATTTAGAATCGCTTTTTCAAGAATTGTTGATGTGGTTTCTCCTGTTATTTCCTTTTCAGCATTTAAAATTCTAACGGCTTCTTTTGAAACCATACCGGCAATAGGTTGCAATCCTTTTTCTTTCTGGCGAAGCCTCCATCTGTGTTGGCGGTCACGTTCGCTGGCCAGCCTTTTTTTCATTTTTTCTGCAAGTTCTTGTTCGGTATATTTCATTTTATCGATTTGATTGGCGGCGATTTTTCCGGTTTGTCACCTTGAATATGGATTTCCGGAGGTATCTGATCTTTTGGGATAATATCGCATGTCTGGGTATGAGGATCAAATATGATTACAATTTCACCACGATTCAGTTGAGATTTTATAATTTCCACCTTTTTTTCTAAAGGAGTGTCTACATGTCCGGAATCGATTCCATCCCTGCTGACAAATTGTTCGATCAGGTTTTGCAATGCTTCGTTGCTTAGTTTTGTATGAGGGATCAGGTTGATTTGTATTAAATCGCTCATGTTGGGAGAAAAGCCGTCGGAAGTTTAATCTGTTTATGAAAACAAAAATGATTTTTATTCGGGAAAATCATACGAGCCAATTTCAAAACGATTAAAAAGCGTCACACCGGCGAAAGCCGATGTCCAGAAAAGAACTGAAAATACTGGATAAAGATACCCCGAATCAGAAAAAATATGAACTTGGTAATGGTAAAAAAGTTGTATCTAGAAATCTCCAAGTGGTCTCATAAATGAAAATACAAAGGGCTCCTTGATCAACTTAGTATACGCTATTTTTGCATTGCCTCCAAGAGCTGAAAAGGGAAGAGAGACAACAAACAGAGCAGAACCGACGATCGTGGTAACGATACCCATGGGACGGGCTAAAACTGTGTCTGCAATCATTGCCCCTGCACTTGGATCATTTTCCAGAGCAAAGGCAGTCGATCCAAACGAAAATAGAATCAGTATCGCTGATAAGAAAAGGGCTATCGGTTTCGTTAGGGATTTAAGCATGAATGCCTCCTTTATTTGATAACAATTAAAAACCAGCTCAATCGTTTTACTTGGTTAAAGATAAGGTTACATATTTTTTATGGTCGTAGCATAGTTAAAAAAGGCTTATGTGTCAATTGATTAGTAGATCTGGGTGGTAGTTTTATATTTCTCCTAAAAATAATGTGTATGGTCCTTGTTTACTTGTTTTTTTTGAGGGTGAATATCCTTGAGTATTTTTATTGACATATTGTTGTAAAGAGTCCAAGTGAAATATACATTATTTTTCGAAAGTAATCCACTTTTTATCTTTCAATATGGAATATCTGGTGTAAGAAAAGATGATGGGAACGATTGTAAATGTAGCTGCGATAATCACCGGGAGCCTTCTGGGCATTGCCATAAAGGGTGGAATCCCTGCTCGCTATAGTAGAATCTTGATGGATGCGATCGGGCTTTCCGTTGTATTGATCGGCCTTAAGAATGCATTGGGAAGCAACGATCTATTAATTGTTATCCTGAGCCTTGTTGTTGGTTGTATTATCGGTGAATTCCTTGAAATTGAAAATGGGTTGGATCGCATTGGGCAATGGTTTGATAAAAAGTTAGCCGGAGCTTATGGAAATATTTCCCAGGGGTTTGTCGCAGCAAGTCTGATATACTGCGTCGGTGCGATGGCAATTGTAGGGTCTTTGGAAAGCGGGCTTTCAGGGAACCATCAGACACTTTTTGCCAAATCGGTTCTGGATGGGGTCACATCGATTGTAATGGCATCCACCATGGGAATTGGTGTGATGTTTTCATCCCTGCCTGTATTATTGTATCAGGGTGCAATTACAGTAAGCGCTGTTTTGATCAAGCCGTTGTTAACACCGGAGGTGATTTCCCAGATGTCGTCTACCGGCGGCTTGCTGATCATGGCCATAGGCTTTAATCTTCTTGAAATTCGAAAAATAAACGTTGGCAACATGCTGCCGGCAATATTCATTCCGATTCTTTTTTTCGCCATTCAGAAACTGATTTGATTGAATCAGACACTGGTAATAGCGTAGCCCCTTCCTAACACTAAATGGTCATGTTTGTATAACTGTGCTTGCCTTATACTATTTCATCTTCCCTAAAGAAAAGATGAAATTCTGCCGATTGAAAGGAACAAGTCATTTTCATATGATTCAATCGATATCCTGTGCCATCAGAAACATAAATGGAGAAAATGTTCATGGGAATACATATTTTTCTTTTTATATTGATGTTATTGATTCCGCATCAAGGATTGGCTCAAGATTACCTTGTTGAGCTTATTGAAGAGCACTATAAAGAGCAGATGATTGTAGGCGGAGGGGAGCTGAAGCTTTATCATTCCTGGCAAGTAAAAACCGAATATGGCGATAAATTGCTGGTGATTGTCGGGGATGATCACAAATACCGGGATTGGATCAGACAATTGACGATGAACCATAAGATATTTCTGATCAAGATACCGGATGGAGGAGCTGACCGATTCAAGTATGATATGGCCGTGCTTGTCAACGTGCAGCAGATTCATTCTGTCTGGGAAAAAAATTGGAAGTGCAAGAAATGTCGACATGGTCTGCCTCCCCCTGAAAGGATACAGCAGGGGACCGCTCAAGGAGCCTGATTCCGGGTTTGTTGTATCAAATGATCTCAAAAAGTTTGAATCAGATAGGCTTCCAGTTCATCAAGTAATTTGAGTTGGGGTTGCTCCATTTTTTCTTCGGTTTTTATTTTTTGGATATCCATCAACGCTCCGGCTGGCGTGGTTCGTGCCTCACCTTTATAGTCCACAAGAGCGGATTCCGAGGATTCCGGATTCACCCTGGATAAGTATAGTGCAAATTGGGTTTTAATATCGTTTGGCAGCACTTCAGAAAAATTCCGGGCAAGAATTCTGCTGGCAAGTGTTTTGGTTTCAGGTGTTTGAAATTGACTGATCAATGTAAGCTTCCCGGCAAAGGAGGCAAGGTGAAATTCTCTGCATAACGCTTCTGTTTTTTGGGTGTGGAATCCCATTTGATAAAGCGCTGCATCTGCATCAAGGTTTGGAATTTCAGGGTATCGAAATTGTTGATGATATTTTATGATGGAATTAAAAATTCCAATGTTTGAGCGTATCCATTCAAAGCTTTTATTGCATTCAACCATACGGTTTTTTTCTATAATGTTTATATACCGTTCAAGGGGTGGCAAAAGAATTCCCGGCTCTCCAAACCGTTTTCGGATGACCCATGTTGTTTCGTGGATTGAATCCATTGTTGTTTCTCTCAGTTCAGGTAGATCCATGCGAAGCCAGAGCGTCTGATTTGCATAGGGAATGGAATTTCCGATAAACAGTACAGGCGCCTGAAATTGCATATCAGCTCCCAATTCACTGCTGATTAATAACCCCTCTGTGTGTTTGAACAGATCATTTTGAAATGATACAGGCAGACTCTCCGCTCTTTGGCGATCTACTTCCTTTAAAAAATGGCCGGACAGATAGTTCCACATATCACTTTCTTTTATAAAACATCGAGTCAAGGCAAGTGTTGCTTCAACATCGACAAGAGCGTCATGCGCAGCCCCTGTTGCCAGCCTATTCTCGGTGTTTAAATCCGCAAGTTTTAGTGAAGGCTTTCCATTTCTGCTTGGCCAGGATAATACCTTTTCCCTGTATAATCGGAACATGATTGTAATCGGGAAGAGATCCATCCTTCGGCAGCCGTGATTATATTGATGTGTGTAAGGAGGTAAAAGATTGCGGTGAAAGGCGAACCTTAGAAATTCGTCATCAAACCGGAGCGTGTTGTAACCGAGGCTTATTGTTCCCGGCTCATTTATCAGACAATGAATTTTTTTTGCAGCCTCATATTCGCTAATACCGGTCATTGTTTTTGAGATGGAAATTTTGTGGGTAATGAGTGCTTTCGGAGACGGAATAACATCTGGCCTGAGTTTAACAAGGAAGTTGTATCTCTCGATTTCATTGAGTTGCATATCCGTCCGTATTGCAGCAAATTGTATGATCTGATCAAAAGCTTTATTGAGACCGCTTGTTTCAAGGTCATAAAACAGATAGCTGTTCATGAAGGCTCCTTTTCAGGTGAAAAATCGGTTGCCAGATGATTCTTTTTATTGAGGGTGTATACTATATCGCCACGATTTTACAATAATCGTTTTTTTAGGGATGATGATCCATAACCCTGATAATTTTTTTTTCTTTATTCTTGACATGAAATAGGGAGTTGACTATAAAACATTTTCTTTGGGGTATAAGATCGTAAAATAATAAATTTAAAGTTGTATTTTTTGAATCTTCCTGGAAACGGTTTGGCGGTGATCGGGTATCAGGGGCAATCATGGGGCTGAAAGAATTACTTGAAAAGAACAAGTCTGCCATTGTGAAAAAATGGATGGATGTTGTTGTCAACACTTACCCGATCGATACCTCCCAGTTTTTAAAATCCCAGACAGATCGGTTTGCCAATCCTGTTGGAAATGCCATATCGGAAGGGCTCTCTTCAATATTTGATGAACTGGTTTCCGGTCCGGATTGGGAAAAGGTAAAGCTTTTTCTGGACCCAATTATCCGAATCCGGGCGATTCAGAATTTTACCCCTTCCCAGGCGACATTCTTTATTCTTCCCCTGAAATCAATTGTCCATGAAAAATGTAAAAACCAGCTTGAGAAAAATGACGGGCTGAAAGAGGTCCGTCTTTTTAATGAGAACGTGGATCGATTGCTCTTTCTGGCGTTTGATATCTATATGGAGTGTCGGGAGAAAATTTACAGTCTGAAGGCTAATGAAGAAAAAAATATAGTATTCAAGGCGTTTAAGCGTGCTGGATTGATTGCTGAGATTTCGGAGGAGCAGCCGGATCTCAATAAGTCAACTATTTAATAATGATGAAGGTTTGAACAGATTTTTGGATCGTCGAGTCTGTTTAAAACCGGATAATGAGGTACAGGTATATGAATGTAAATTATATGTATTCCCTCATAGCAGTCTTGCTTCTTTGTCTGCTTTCCTATGTAGGGGCTGAGGTGATTGGCCTGCAGGGGCTTTTTGGGATTTGGATTCCCTACCTGGCGGTTATCATTTTTATTGTTGGTTTCGTGGTTCGTATTCTGGGCTGGGCCAAGTCACCAGTACCGTTTGCGATACCCACAACATGCGGCCAGCAAAAAACCATGTCATGGATCGAACCCAACTGGATAGACAACCCGTCATCAAAATTTGGGGTGTTGATCCGGATGATTCTGGAAATTTTTCTATTCAGATCCCTGTTTCGAAATACCAGCATGTCTTTCAATAAGACAGATTCCGGGATCAGAATTTCATATCGCTGGGAAATCTGGCTCTGGGTAGCGGCGCTGGCTTTTCATTATTCTTTTCTTACCGTGTTGATCCGGCATTTGAGATTTTTTCTGGAACCGGTGCCTCTTTGTATCCAAATGGTGGAACAACTGGATTCTTTTTTTCGAATCGAGTATTACAGTAAAATCATTGAAATAGGGCTTCCCGGCATTTTTCTGTCCGGCCTGGTTCTCCTTGCAGCAGTAACTTTTCTGTTTCTCAGAAGAGTATTCGGGCCAAAAGTAAAATATATTTCACTGGCGGCTGACTATTTCCCGCTGTTCCTGATCATGGGTATCGCATTTACTGGTATTTTGATGCGGTATTTTGCCAAAATCGATATCGTGAGTGTAAAGGCGCTGGCCATGAGTCTTGTTACCCTTCATCCTGCGATCCCGGAAGGCATCGGAGGATTGTTTTTTATCCATATTTTTTTGGTCAGCGTTCTCTTCGCATATTTTCCGTTCAGCAAGCTCATGCATATGGGTGGCGTTTTCCTGAGTCCGACCCGAAACCTGACAACGGATACCCGTGCGAGAAGGCATGTAAATCCTTGGAATTATCCCGTGAAAACTCATACCTATGAAGAGTATGAAGACCATTTCAGGGAAAAAATGATAGAAGCTGGACTCCCAGTGGAAAAGGAGCAAGTGTAATGTCAGATCTTCCAAAATCAGATGAATTGATAAAGATCAATCATAACCCGCCCAAAACGGGTTGGATGGATACCCCTACGGTGATCCGTAAGGGGATTTATTGCTATGCATCGAATTATAGAAGTGTTGAAACCCTGTCTCTTCCCAATGCAAGGGAGTGGAATCCGCTGGATGAGGATTGGAAACTGCCGCAGAACTGGAAGGAGATTATATACGAAGGCTTCAGGGAACGCCTCGATAAATTCCGTTCGTTGAAGATATTTATGGATATTTGTGTGCGGTGCGGAGCATGCGCAGATAAATGCCATTTTTTTATTGGTACGGGTGATCCGAAAAACATGCCGGTTCTCCGTGCAGAACTCCTTCGTTCGGTTTACCGAAATGATTTTACAACCGCCGGAAAGATTCTCGGCAGAATCGGCGGAGCAAGACCCATGACACTCGAGGTGCTGAAAGAATGGTGGTATTATTTGTTTCAGTGCACCCAGTGCCGCAGATGCTCGGTTTTCTGCCCATATGGAATCGATACGGCCGAGATTACCTACCTTGGCAGAGAACTGCTGAACCTTTTGGGTTTGAATATTGACTGGATTGCCACACCGGTTTCCAACTGTTTTAAAACAGGTAACCATCTGGGGATCCAACCCCATGCCTTTAAAGATATGCTGGATTTTTTTGTGGATGATCTCGAAGAGATTACCGGTGTCCGGGTAGAGCCCAATTATAATAAAAAAGGTGCGGATATTTTATTCATCACACCCTCCGGTGATGTGTTTGCTGATCCCGGAACCTATACCTGTATGGGGTATTTGCTTCTTTTTGATTACTTGAAAAAAGAATACGGATTGGACGTCACCTGGTCCACATATGCTTCAGAGGGCGGTAATTTTGGTTTTTTTACCTCCCACGAGGTGATGAAAAGACTGAACGCCAAGATGTATGCAGAAGCAAAACGGCTGGGTGTCAAGTGGATTCTGGGTGGAGAATGCGGCCACATGTGGCGTGTAATCAACCAGTATATGGATACCATGAACGGTCCGGCCGATTTTCTCGAGGAACCGGTTTCTCCCATCACCGGGACCAGATTTGAAAATGCCAAATCAACCAAAATGGTTCATATCGCAGAATTTACTGCGGATTTGATCAAACACAATAAACTGAAGCTGGACCCAAGCCGAAACGGCAAAAGGATCGTGACCTTCCATGACTCCTGCAACCCTTCACGGGGTATGGGAATGCTGGAAGAACCCCGTTATGTGATCCGGAATGTCTGCAATAGCTTTTATGATATGCCTCCAGGCACGATACGTGAAAATACATTCTGCTGCGGCAGTGGAGCGGGTTTGAACGCAGGCGAGGATATGGAGCTTCGAATGGCGGGCGGACTGCCGAGAGCCAATGCAGTTAAGTATGTTCATGAAAAATACGGTGTTAACACGCTTGCTACGATTTGTGCGGTTGATAGAGCTGCATTACCGGCACTGATGGAGTACTGGGTGCCCGATGTTGAGGTTATCGGTTTGCATGAAATGGTGGGTAACGCTTTAATCATGCCGGGTGAATCGGAAAACAGGGAAACCGATCTGCGCGGTGAGCCGTTACCGGGAATGGAGGAAGAAGCTGATGAGTGATAAAAAGTATATCATCGCTGGTTTAGTTGTTTTTTGTGCGATCGTTGCTCTGCCGTTTGTTTTCAACATCGGTAAAACAGCGCCGGCACCTGAACCTGAGTTGACCGAAAAAGCCAAAGCTGCCGGATATTGCGTTCTGCCCAAAAATGAAATGAAAGCAGGACATATGAAGGTACTGGATATGTGGCGAGATAATGTCGTTAGATACGGCAACAGAACATATACGAACAGCAGTGGGAAGAGTTTCAACATGAGTCTTTCAAGTGGAGAGAATTCCTGCATTGGATGTCATTCCAACAAGGCCGAATTTTGTGACCGATGTCATAATTATACTTCGGTAAGACCATACTGCTGGGATTGTCATAACGAGCCTAAGGAGAAGAAGTGATGAAAAACAGCAGAAGAAGCTTCTTGAAAATAGCTGGAATTTCAGCGCTGGGAATGGGTGCAAGTCCGGTAAACACCCTGTTTGCCTCTTCCGGGGTACAAGGTGTTGAAACCCATAAAAACAAGGATGCATTAACCGCCGGACAATGGGGCCTGGTGATCGATACCAGAAAAATAAACTCTTCCGATGATCTGGAACCGATGATGGAAGCGTGCCATAAGATCCATAATGTTCCAAAAATTGAAAATCCGAATCATGAAATCAAGTGGATCTGGGAAGAAGAATATAAACATGCCTTTCCTGAAAAAGAAAATAAGTACATGGATGATCGTACCAAACATCTACCCTTTCTGGTTCTCTGCAATCACTGCGAAAAACCTTCCTGTGTGCAGGCCTGTCCCACAAAGGCAACTTTTAAACAGGATGATGGTATTGTTGTGATGGATTTTCACCGCTGTATCGGCTGCCGGTTCTGTATGGCAGCATGCCCATACGGCTCAAGGAGTTTCAATTTCAGAGATCCCCGTCCTTTTATCGCGGAGGTTGACCCAGGATTCCCGACCAGGATGAAGGGTGTTGTCGAGAAATGCAATTTCTGCGCAGAGCGGCTTGCCATTGGCAAACAGCCGGCCTGTGTAGAGGTATCCAATGGTATTCTGACTTTTGGAGATTTGGAAGATCCGGAATCAGATGTTCGCAAACTCTTAAAATCAAATTACACCATCCGACGTAAACAGAACCTGGGGACTGGCCCGGCGGTTTACTACATAGTGTGAGGTTATTATGCTTGAACTGGCTGTCAAAGGAAGCAAAAAATACTATCTGTGGGTAATGGCGCTGCTCGGTTTAATCGGTATCGGATTTATCGTTTATCTGGAGCAGTTTAACTTTGGTCTGGGAATCACAGGCATGAGCCGTGATGTATCCTGGGGATTTTATATTGCCCAGTTTACTTTTCTTGTCGGGGTTGCCGCAGGAGGAGTGATGCTGGTGTTGCCTTATTATCTTCATGATTATAAGGTGTTTGGTAAAATCACCATTCTGGGGGAATTTTTAGCCGTTTCTGCCCTTGTCATGTGTCTGACGTTTATTATTGCTGACCTCGGGCAACCCATGAGAGCGTTTAACGTGATATTGCACCCCTCACCGCAATCCATGCTGTTCTGGGATATGATTGTATTGAACGGATATCTTTTTTTGAATATCTTTGTGGGATGGATTGTCCTGGAATCGGAAAGAAACAGTGTGGCACCGCCCAAATGGATAAAACCGTTTATTTATCTTTCTGTTCCATGGGCCTTTGGTATTCATACGGTTACGGCATTTTTATATTGTGGCCTACCGGGAAGAGGATTCTGGTTGACCGCCATTCTTGCTCCTCGATTTTTGGCATCTGCATTTGCTGCAGGGCCGGCATTTTTAATCTTATTATGCTACATCATTAAAAACGACAAAGTTTGATCCAGGTACGCAAGCGATTCAAACCGTTGCAAAGATTGTTACCTATGGATTGATCGCAAACGTATTTTTCTTTGGATGTGAGGTATTTGTGGCTCTTTACAGCGGAATACCGGAACATATTGACCACCTGAAATACTTGTTTTTCGGAATTCATGGTCATGGTGTGCTGGTACCCTGGATGTGGACATCCATGACCCTGATGGGCATTGCCATTATTCTGCTGGTGAATCCGGTTACCCGATCCAATGAAACAATTCTGCCGATAGCCTGTGCTTGTGTTTTTATTGGAATCTGGATTGATAAAGGGCTTGGGATGATCTCCGGCGGGTTTGTGCCCAACCCGATGCACCATGTCAATGAGTATTTTCCGACAATCAAGGAATTGATCATTACTGTTGGTGTGTATGCTCTCGGTTTTCTGATCCTGACCCTTTTATTCAAGATTGCGGTCTCCGTGAAAGAAGAAGTCAGCGACTAATTCTTTTATACAATACAGATGAATATAATGAAGAGGACCATTCAATGGATGGTCCTCTTTGCTATCTAACGACCCTGGGAACTGTGATTATTCCTTCTTGACAGTCGAATGTGTATGAGACATATATGGAGAATAATAAATAATTAATGCTTGGACCCCAATCGGCAGATCTATAATTGACGTACAGGCTTTTACAAAAACCGGAGGCAAACCTGTACCGATCGTTTAAAAAAATTTATGGAAATTCCTGACCAGTCTATCATCCTTTTCGTCTTTCTTTTTTTATCTGCCTTTTTTTCCTGTGCTGAGACAGCGTTCATTTCCTTATCTGACATACGGATTCAACATCTTATTGACCAGGAAAGACGGGGTATCCGGCGTGTTAAAAAACTGAAAGAAAACAATCAGCGTCTTCTGATCACCGTTCTGATCGGCAACAACCTGGCGAACATCTCTGCCTCATCTATTGCCACATCCATGGCCATTCAGATTTTTGAATCCCATGCCATTGGAATTGCCGTTGGTATTATGACCATCATGATCCTTATTTTTGGTGAAATTGTACCCAAGAATATTGCCATGGCAAAAAATGAACCCCTTGCTATTTTTTCAGCCCCTATTCTTCAGGTGCTTCAATATGTACTTTACCCGGTTATCCTGATTCTGGAACTGATTACCATACTGTTATCCAAACCATTTGAAAATGAACAGTCAGATCCCATCATCACAGAAGAGGAGATTAAAAGCGTAGTCAGTCTGGGGGAAGAGGTCGGTGAGGTGCAGGAAGATGAACGGATCATGATTCATAATATATTCCGTTTCAGCGATCTTCGCGCAGATGAGATCATGATTGATCGGACGCACACTTTTTCCATTGACTCGGAAACAGAGATCGAAAAGGCAGCCGCTGATATTGTTTCCAAGGGGTATTCCCGCATTCCGGTATACAAGGAAAAACCGGATAATATTGTCGGAATTTTATATGCCAAAGATATGCTAGCGGCCATATTGAGCGGACACCATAAAGAGCCGGTCAAAGAGTTTATCCGGCCTGCCATGTTCATTCCGGAATCCATGCTCCTGGATGATCTGTTGACGGAATTTCGGAAAGAGAAAGTTCATATCGCTTTGGTAACAGATGAACACGGAGGGATCAGCGGTCTGATCACGATTGAGGATCTGCTGGAGGAAATTGTCGGTGAAATCTATGATGAAACCGATAATGAGGAGATCATGATCCGAAAAGTTGACGACAGCAAAAGTCTTGTCCGGGGTGAGACTGAAATTGAGGAGGTCAATCGTGAGCTTCAGTTGGATCTGAGCGAAAAAGAGGATTATGAGACCATCTCCGGATTCATCCTTTCCAAACTGCGTTTTATCCCTGCTGTGGGAGATGAACTGAAAACACATGGAGCGGTAATTCGTGTGACCAAGGCAGATGCACAACGAATTATTGAAGTGGAGATTGAAAAACAGAATGAAAATTTTTTAAAGGGCAGTCCGGGTATTTCATAAAAAAATTTCCTATTTCATTCCGATTTGGCGTTGGATTCCATTGAAAAGGTTTTTACATCTCCAGTTGCAGATAGTTTCACGATTCTGGCATGGAGATCTCCATATTCTGCTGCTGATGGCTTGATGGAACAATGCACCAGGTTCTGAATCTCTTCATATGAGCTGCACGGCAGATCCAGTCTTTGAAACAGGCGGCTGGTATAAGTATCCACCACAAATATTTCCCGGGAAAATGCATAGCAGAGAATGGAGTCCGCAGTCTCCTTTCCGATTCCGGTAAAGGATAGCAGGATTTTTCGCAATTCTTCTGTTGAAACCTTTCGCAGTGTTTTGATGCCTCCTGCTTTATGAAGATTTTTTGCAATTTCAATCAACCGGATCGATTTCTGGTTATAATACCGTGCAGATACAATGGCCGATGCCATTGTCTGCGGATCAGCCTCCATCATGTGCCGGACATCCAGAAGGTTCAATGTTGAAAGGTTCATAATGGCTTTTTCCGTATTGGACCAGGTATTGTTCTGGGTCAGAATCGATCCAACGATAATTTCAAAAGCTTCAATATCTGAAACCCTTCTTCCCTCTTTGCCTGGATAATATACGGGTTGTTTTCCAGGCTCCCGGGTTGTAGGCCACCATCCCTGACCTCCATATTTTTGAAACAGGAGTTGATTCAGATGGTTGACTTTTTTCTTTTGGGTTTTTGTATATCTCATCTTGCAGGCCGGTACTTACAGTTATTTGGTATGATATGCCAAGTCATGGGGATATCGGCGCTGTAATGATAAATTCCGCCCCTTCATCCGGATGGCTGGTGCATTGGATGGCACCCTTTAATATCTGGGTAACCAGGTTATAGACAATATGAAGCCCCAGTCCGGTTCCACCCTTGTTTCGTTTTGTGGTAAAAAACGGCTCAAAAACTTTTTCAACACACTCCTGACTCATTCCTTTGCCATTATCCTTGTATCTGAATAGGAGCTGTTCTCCCTGCTGTGATACAGAGATATGAATGGTTTTTTTGGATTCTTCCGCAAAACCGTGGATCAGTGAGTTCATAACAAAATTTGTAATGATCTGGGAAAAAGCCCCAGGATAACTGTTGATTTCAAGCAGCTCCGGGCAGTCCACGACCACTTCATGTCTTCCATTCTTCAGTCTGGGCCGCAGACTGAGAAGCACCATGTCAAGATACTCCTTGCATCTGAAAAATCTTCGATCTTTGCTGGATTGATCCACACCCACCTGCTTGAAGCTTTGAATCAGATCTCCTGCTCTTTTCAGGTTGCTTTCAATGATGGCGGTTGCTTCGGATGCAATGGAAATATATTTTTTTATTTCATCCATGCTCAATTCATTTTGAGAAATTCGCTCCGCATATTTTCTGGTTTCCAGGGATAGAAAAGAGGATGCAGTGATGCCAATTCCAACCGGAGTGTTGATTTCATGGGCAACACCGGCAACCAGACCACCCAGTGCTGCCATTTTTTCAGACTGAATTAAATGGTCACGGGTTTCCTGTAAGCGGGACAGCGAATCCTCCAGGGATTGATTGGTCTGTTCAAGAGCGGTTTGTGTTTTTTTGCGTTCATCGATCTCGATCCGCAACTGATTGTTCGCAGCCCGGATGTCCTCCGTCTGTTCCCTTACAATTGCTTCCATATGATCCTGATATTTTTTTAACGTAAGGTGGGTACGAACCCTTGCCTGAACGACAGAGAGACGAAAGGGTTTTGTGATGTAATCAACAACGCCGAGTTGAAAACCATTTTTTTCATCCTCTTCTTCACTTTTTGCCGTAATGAAGATAACCGGTATTTTGGAAGTCCGCATATCTGCTTTTAATCGTTTGCATACTTCATATCCGTCCATGCCCGGCATCATGATATCCAGGAGGATAAGATCCGGTGGATTGGATGATAAAGCGATTTCAATGGCTTCAGGACCATTCACGACAACACGGATCTTATATTCCGGCATGAGTACCTCACCCAGCATGTCGATATTCGCCGGTTCATCATCAACAATCAGTATGTTGGATTTATTGTTTGTTTCGATCATGCATCTTTCCCCTGATAATTTGCGTTAAGGGTTTTAGTGAGATCATGTAATGTTTGACGAGCGCTTTTAAAATCAAACCGGGAGACCTGCTCTGCCAGTTGATTCAATTGATCTGAAACGCCAAGCCCGTCCATGGTTTTTTTAATGTCTTCAAGCTGTTGTTTTGCTTTGATATTATTCTCTGAAATCAGTTCAGAAAGCTTCGCAAGGGAGGAAAAGATTTCGTCATGGTTGATCTCTTTTACATGTCTGGGTTCCTTTTTTTCTTCAAATTCTTTTTGCTTCTTGTTCACATTCAACCAGAGTGTTTTATCAAGTTCATTCCATTTTATGGGTTTGTTGATCCATCCATCTTCATATCCAAAACGGACATTGATCTCCTCCTGTCCGGCCTTGATCAAAATAATGAAAGCTGCATCGGAAAACAGTTTTTTGGTAAGGAATATCTGAACCATGTCGCGTTTCAGGTGATCGGCAATTTTACTGTCGATCAGGATCACATCGTAATCTTTTTTCAGGGGTGTATTTTTAATTTTTTGTGCTGCTTTTTCGCCTGAATCAATGACATCGACCATAAAACCTTTCTGTGAAAGATATTTTTGAAATAGTTTGCGGTAGGTAGCATTTGATTCAGCCACGAGAAATCTTTTATGTTGATTTTCCGGATGCAGTACAGGCTCTGCAGGTCGGGTAGATTTTTCAGGCAGATCGAAAATTGCAGTGAACTGGAAAAGGCTTCCACTTCCGGGAACACTTGTTGCCGTGATCTCACCAGACATGAGTTCTACTAGCTGGCGGCTGATGGTCAATCCAAGACCTGTTCCGCCATACTTCCGGGTAGTGGAACCATCTGCCTGTGTAAAGGACTCAAAAAGGACTGGAATCTGATCCGGGGCAATACCGATTCCAGTATCATGAACTGCAATGAGGAGTTCCGCCTGGTTACTCACTTGTGAATGCAGATGGATGTGAACAAAAATTTCTCCAGCTTCTGTAAATTTGATTGCATTACCGATCAGGTTCGACATTACCTGGCTTAAACGCAGAGGATCTCCTATCAGATTGTCAGGGACATCGTTCTCCGTATAGATGATCAACTCAACATTTTTGTTTTCAATCTTGATGACAAATGTGTCGATCATACTGTTGACCAGATCAGAGAGATTGAAGGGAACCTTTTCCAGGTTGATTTTTCCAGCCTCAATTTTTGAGAAGTCAAGGATGCCGTCAATCATATCCATGAGTGTGTTTGCTGATTTTTTTATTGTAAGGAGTTTGTCCTGTATTCTGGGTTGAAGCTCCTTTTGCAGGACAAGATCCGTCATTCCAAGAATGGCTGTCATAGGTGTTTTGATTTCATGGCTGATATTTGCAATGAACTGACTTTTGGTCTGGCTGGCTTTATGTAACTCTATATTTTTTTGGTGGAGAGCTTCTGTCCTTTCCTTTACTTTCTGTTCAAGCGTCCGATTACTTTCCGTCAGCCTTTCATACGATAAACCAAGTTTCTTCTTCATTTCCAGGAATGCGGAAGCAAGAATACCCACTTCATCTGTGGACTGGATCCGAATGTCATCGGATGATGAGAAGTCGCCCTTGGATAGCTGGTGGGCAAAATGGGTCAGGTCGATGATGGGGCTCAGCAGTTTTGAAATCAGAAAATAGACGATCGTGATGATCATCAGCATCAGTCCTGTTGATGCCAGTATTGTATTTTGAGCCAGGTGGCGAATCTGTTTTTGAATCTGGATTTTGGATAGATTGATTTCCTTTTTAAGGTATTTCGTTGTGTAGATCAGTTGAATCTCTCCCCATGGAGAAGTGCTGATCTGTAAAGGCGCAGCTATTTTAATGACCGCATCATTTTCTTCCATATGTTCGGTTACCACAAGATGCATCTGTTGGATGGCTTGTAATTGATTTTTTTCAATCAGCCTTTTCTGCATCAGTTCAGGTTTCTTTGTGTGGACAAAGATCTGGCCGGATGCATCCGTCAACAAGGCATATTGGATATCCTGGTTTGCCTTGGCAGCATTTTTAACGGTTTCAACAACTCCTGAAAAATTATAAGCGGCGATTTCATTCTCGATCTGTCCGGCAAGGCTGATGATGAAGCTTTTCCCACGCTCAATCAGATTTTCCTTCATGATGAATATTCTTTTCTGAAGCTCTCTTTCGAGCATTTTTTTCTGTTCAGATAGATGAATGTAAGTAAGGATGCTGATCAGGCAAATCATCAGAATACTCAGGAACGTCATCGCCTTGAGCTTGATACTCCATTGAACTGTTTTATTTGTATAATGGAAAGCCAATCAAATATACCCTCTCATAGGAAAAGATCAATCTTCCATAACCGTTGCATCAAATATATGGTTTATCGTATCCAGTGCATCATGATTGTAAGGAATCCCGAATTCTTTAATCTTGTTCAGGTTTACGGTAATGTGCGATCCTGCCGGAAGCTGAATATTGTCCGATGGTAAATGCCCGGACAGAATGTTATCCGACATCACCGCCGCCTGCCTTCCAACGGTCGAATCATCCACCGCAACAATCAGTGTTGCTCCGAGTTTCAAATATACGTGATTGTAGGAAAA
>PNOB01000012.1 GCA_013824585.1 Desulfobacterium sp.
GTCATCAGCAAGCGGGAAGAAATCGCCATTGAGTCAAGAGAAGTCCTGCAAAAGGAACTGGATCATGCAGAAACCGGAATTTTAATCACAACCATTGAAATGAAAAAGACCAATGTGCCTGTACCTGTTCAACCAGCCTTTAATGAGGTGAACCAGGCGACCCAGGAAAAGGAAAAGATGATATATCAGGCCAAAGAGGATTACAATAAGGCCATACCGGCTGCAAAGGGAGAGGCAGAAAGGACGATCAGGGCTGCCGAAGGATATGCCATGGACCGTATCAACAGGGCTGAAGGTGATGCAAATCGGTTTGTGGCTCTCTACGAGGAGTATGTCAAAGCAAAAGATGTTACTAAAAGGCGGATTTATCTGGAAATGTTGAAAGAGCTTTTTCCAAAACTGGGCCAGAAATATATCATCGACTCTGATCAGAAAAATGTATTGCCCTTCTTAAATATTGGAAAAGAAAGCGGTGTCGTGAAATGAAAATAAGCAATGTTTTACTTATATTTATTGTTGTTCTGGTTAGCTGTTTTTATGCATCCGCATTTATCGTGGATGAAACAGAGCAGGTGGTTGTAACCCGTTTTGGAAAAGTGGTTGGAGATCCTATCATCAACCCGGGGATTAATTTTAAAGTTCCGATGATTGATGTTGCCAATTATTTTCCAAAAAATTTACAGCAATGGGATGGTGAATCCGGACAGATACCTACCCTTGATAAGACCTATATATGGGTGGTTACCTTTGCCAGATGGCGCATAGTCGATCCCGTAAAATTTTTTCAGACAGTCGGCAATACGATGAATGCCATGGGTCGACTGGATGATATTATTGATTCGGCGGGTCGAAATTTTATTACCTCATATAAACTGATTGAGAGTGTCCGGCAGGGAAATCGGAAGCTGGTTTTTGATGCAGATGGAAAAGATGTTCTGACGGTTGATGGTGAAAAAAAATCACCGGTAGCTTCTTATAAAATTGTTTTCGGAAGGAGCAAAATCACGGATGGGATACGGAAGCAGGCTCAGCCAAAGCTTGTTGAATTCGGGGTTGAGCTTGTTGATGTTAAGATCAAACGAATTAACTATGTGGAAGAGGTCAGACGTTCGGTTTATGACCGGATGATTGCAGAACGAAAACAGATTGCTGAAAAATTTCGTTCCGAAGGGCGTGGCGAGGCCAGAAAATGGCTTGGTAAAAAGGAAAAGGATTTAAAACAGATTACCTCTGAGGCATATCGGGATGCGCAGGAGATTGAAGGAAAGGCAGATGCAACCGTTACAAAAACGCTTGCAGATGCATATGGAAAAGACCCGGAGTTTTACTCCTTTGTCAAAACACTTGAAATATATACCAGTACATTTGATGAGAAGAGCTCTGTCGTGCTGTCGACCAATTCCGAGTTTTTGAAGTACTTTAAAAATTATTCCGGAAGCCCCTGATGACTGGCGACATAAAAAAGCAGAAAGCACTTGCATAAATGCATGTGCTTTCTGCTTTTTATAGAGCTATGAAGAATGATAAAGAATGGGAATGGTCGATTACTTGCCTTTTCTTCTTTGATGTCGTGTACGGGCCAGAAGCTTTTTGTGTTTATGTTTTCTCATCTTTTTTCTTCTTTTTTTGATTACGCTACCCAACAGACCACCTCCAATCTTGACGAATCCTTGTTGAAATAATAAAATGTGAAGCTAACATGTTTAAAGGTTATCTGTCTACCTTTTTTTAGGTAAAGAATCAACAAAAATAATAAAGTTTATGGAAACATTTACCAAGACTCAAATTCAAATTGTGAATGATGCGGTGGCGATGTCAGAGGAGATTGTGTGCAATTTTTATAAAATGTCGGTAAATCAGTGGCTGCGTCATCGATATGATGTAAAAACACTGATGGATCTAGATCAAACGGAAATTGTTCAAGGACCTTTTGCTCAAATAATCCGGTACAAAGGTCGTCGAAAAGACACGATGCTAGGTTCCGCAACATATGATTTTTATAAAATCTGTATTCAGGATCACGCGATTATTGGAGCTCTGAAAAGTTCTGCCGGGTTGACTTTATTCCCTTTTGCACTTTATATCATCACCCATGAATTGGTACATATTGTCAGATTTGCTATGTTCCTCACTGGGTTTGACGCATCGCAAGAAGAAAAATTAAAGGAAGAGGCCCGTGTTCATGAGAAAACGCACGAGATTCTGTATCCTCTGGGTGTGCCGGGCATGGAGAGCGCTTTCGAGTTTTACAAAAAATGGCGTAAGCCATTGGAAAATTTGCTTATATAACATTTTAAAAAACTATTTTCAGGAAGCTTGACAAATGTAAAACACTGACTATCTTAGTTCAGGTTTTATCGGGCAGGAAAATTAGAATGCAACTGTTTCGGTTTGCAAAGGAGTTTTTTCAGGAGAGAGAGAAAAATGCCGATTTATGAATATGAGTGTACAGCCTGTGGAATTCACGAAGAAGTGATTCAGAAATTTTCTGATAAGTCGTTGACAAAATGCTCCAAATGTTCTGGAAAACTGCAGAAGTTAATTTCGCAGAGCTCTTTTCATTTAAAGGGTTCCGGCTGGTATGTCACCGACTATTCGGGCAATGCAAAAAAACCGGAAACAGCTTCTGATGATGGGGCAAAAACTCAAAAAATAGAGAAAACCGAGAACAGCAGCACTAGTTCTTCTGACTGAATTACAGGTTGTTAACAAGAGATTTTTGTTATCAACTACCGGAGCCAGTTGACAAGGACCGGGAATAAATGATTACGGCTTTTGAAACTGATTTTATGAAAAAGCCAACACTCGCTTATGTTCATCCTTTACAACTTGAAAAGAATGATTATATTTTCCGGAAAAAATAATTTTTGGATTCCGGTTGTTTTATAACAGCCAGCTTTTTGTAGTAATTATGATTAAATGAGTGAAAAAAGGAGAGGGAATATGAAGATCAAACCATTACAGGATCGAATTTTGGTGCAGCGCGTTGAAGAGGAGCAGACAACAAAAGGTGGTATTATTATTCCGGACACAGCGAAAGAAAAACCCATAGAAGGCAAGATTATTGCCGTGGGAAGTGGCCGTGTTGGCGACGACGGGAAAAGAATTCCTCTTGAAGTTAAAGTAGGTGACCGGGTTCTGTTCGGAAAATATGGCGGAACAGAAGTAAAAATCGAGGGCGAGGAATATCTTATTATGCGGGAAGATGACATTCTTGGAATTATTGGATAACTAAAATATATGGAGGACAGATTAAGATGGCTAAAGAGATAAAATATGATTCAAAAGCACGAGAGGCAATGCTGAACGGTGTAAGAAAGCTTGCTGATGCGGTAGTTGTTACCCTCGGACCCAGGGGAAGAAATGTCGTGATTGACAAATCCTGGGGGTCTCCCACTGTTACCAAAGATGGTGTGACCGTTGCAAAAGAGATCGAACTGGAAGACAAGTTTGAAAATATGGGCGCACAGATGGTAAAAGAAGTTGCCAGCAAAACAAGTGATATGGCCGGAGACGGAACCACAACCGCCACTGTTCTGGCAAGGATGATTTATGAAGAAGGTCAGAAACTGGTTGTTGCCGGCAACAATCCTATGTCAATCAAACGTGGCATTGATAAGGCTATTGAAGTTGCGGTGAAAGAGCTTGCCAAGATGAGCAAGCCTACCAAAGACCAGCGTGAGATCGCTCAGGTTGGTACAATCTCAGCCAACAGTGACGAAACCATCGGAAACATTATCGCTGAGGCCATGAACAAGGTCGGTAAAGAAGGTGTTATCACTGTTGAAGAAGCCAAATCAATGGATACAACACTGGATGTGGTTGAGGGTATGCAGTTTGATCGCGGTTACCTTTCTCCATATTTTGTAACCGATGCTGAAAAAATGGTGGCTTCCCTTGATAATCCTTTTATTCTCATCAATGAAAAGAAAATCAGCAATATGAAAGACCTCCTCCCGATTCTGGAGCAGGTGGCAAAAATGGGAAAACCATTGATGATTATCGCTGAAGATGTTGACGGCGAAGCCCTTGCAACATTGGTTGTTAATAAGTTGAGAGGAACTTTGAGTGTTGCGGCTGTTAAAGCACCGGGTTTTGGTGATAGACGAAAAGCCATGCTGGAAGACATCGCGGTATTGACCGGTGGTCAGGTTGTTTCCGAGGATCTTGGAATTAAACTTGAGAACCTTACCCTGAATGATCTTGGAAATGCAAAACGAATTACCATTGACAAAGATAACACAACAATCGTTGATGGCGCAGGAAAACGAAGTGATCTGGAAGGCCGTGTAAAACAGATCCGTGCTCAGATTGAAGAAACATCGTCTGATTATGACCGTGAAAAACTGCAAGAACGTCTTGCCAAACTGATCGGTGGGGTTGCGGTTATTAATGTTGGTGCAGCTACAGAGACCGAGATGAAAGAGAAAAAAGCCCGTGTTGAAGATGCGCTGAA
Source organism: Desulfobacterium sp. (assembly GCA_013824585.1). GTDB lineage: Bacteria > Desulfobacterota > Desulfobacteria > Desulfobacterales > SURF-7 > QZKS01. Next base: position 4,457 of record PNOB01000012.1, read on the forward strand.
TGCAACCCGTGCTGCAGTGGAAGAGGGTATTGTTCCTGGTGGCGGTGTTGCGCTGGTTCGTTGTCTTGATGCACTTTCAAAGATTAAAGTCAAAGCAGAAGAAAGATTGGGCGTAAAGGTTGTGATGCGTGCAATGGAAGAACCGCTTCGTCAGATTGCCAATAATTCTGGTGTAGAGGGTTCTGTTGTTATCGACAAGGTTAAAGCAGGTGAAGGTGCTTTTGGATACAATGCGGCAACGGATACCTATGAAGACCTTATTAAGGCAGGTGTAATGGATCCGACCAAGGTTGTTCGGTTTGCCCTTCAAAATGCAGGCAGCGTTGCGTCTCTTATGATTACCACCGAAGCCATGATCGCTGAAAAACCACAGGAAACATCAGCATCGCCTGGTGGTGGTATGCCTCCTGGTGGAATGGGCGGAATGGGCGGAATGATGTAAATTCTGTTTAAACTGAAACGCAAATGTTTTATTCATAGATAAAGGGTAAATGCCTCCGTACTAGAAGACGTATGGGGGCATTTACTTTTCAAGGACGCATATGGGGAGGCTGTAAACTCCTTGACACGTCTGTTGGTCTCATATAGTTTATGACGGTTTAAAAATTAGGGAATATACCATATATTGAAAGATAGTTTTTATCCAGAATAGCAAGCCGGAGATATAATATGTCACCAGACCAGATCAGTATTATTGAAATGTTTGTAAGTGCGAGTTTCATCGTTCAGCTTGTATTGCTTATACTCCTATCTTTCTCCATGGGTTCATGGGCCATAATTTTCTTAAAATACAATTATATTAGAAAGGCTTTTAACGAGTCTGCTTTCTTTATTGATTATTTTTGGAAAAGCAGGGATCTTTCCGATGCTTTTAATCAGGCCAAAAAACTGGAAGCCAGCCCGGTTGCACGGATTTTTCGAATCGGATATATGGAGCTAAAGAAATTGAATCGATCAGGAGCTCCGATCGCACAATCTGCCACGGGAAATACACTTCAACAGGCTGGAATGGGATTTGCTGGAATTGAAAATGTCAAGCGGTCGTTAAGACGGGCCACCAGTACAGAAATTACTAAACTTACACAGATGGTGCCATTTTTAGCGACAACAGGAAACACTACTCCTTTTATCGGTTTGTTTGGAACGGTATGGGGTATTATGAACTCCTTCCATGGAATCGGGCAAAAGGGTTCTGCAAGCCTTGCTGTCGTAGCTCCTGGAATTGCAGAAGCTTTGATTGCCACAGCAGCTGGGCTAGCGGTTGCCATACCTTCTGTTATTGCTTTTAATTATTTTTCGCAGAAGATCCGGGTGATTGAATCGGAACTTCATAGTTTCTCCGCAGATTTTTTAAATATTATTGAACGGGATATCATGAGAGCCAGGGAGGGAAAAGCATGACATCGGGTAGCGGTAACAACGGGTTGATGTCTGATATTAACATTACCCCTTTTGTGGATGTAATGCTTGTTCTGTTGATTATTTTTATGGTAACCGCACCCATGATGGTCCAGGGGATAAATGTCTCGCTTCCGGAAGCTGATTCCGGTCCGGTATCTTCGGATGATAACCAGCTCGTTGTTAGTATTGATAAAGATGGAAAAGTATATATCAATGATTTAAATGTGATACCTGACTTGCTGGGGGATAAGCTGAAAAGAATCATTGAAAACCGGGTTAGTAAAGAAGTATACCTGCGTGCGGACAAGAGTGTCTCATATGGAGTGGTTGTTCATGTGATGACGGAGATAAAGGGTGCAGGTATTGAAAAACTTGGGATGCTCACCGAACCAATTACCAAGTGAATGGCAAGATAGGCAAACAGGATGATGCAAGCTGACGGTCTGCTGCTGAAAAGCGGTGGAGAAGTGGAATACCGTAAATTTCTTCAATTTTTGGCTATTTCAGCCGCTTGTCATATTGTATTTTTTTTGGTACTGATTTTTGCAAAAATCGAGGAGCCGATAAGACGGATCCAGCCCGGAGTCATCAATGTTGGTCTGGTGTCTCTGCCAGCACCATCTGGTGGGAGTTCGGTAAAAAAAACAAATGTCGAACCTGCAGTTAAAACAGAACCGATAAAAAAAGAAAACAGTGCATCCAAACAACAAATCAAAAATCCGCCGATAAAGGTGGCGACGGTTCCAAAAAAAAAGAAGGTTATTGCTCAAAAAAAGGAAACATTAAAAAAAGAAACGCAACAATCCACAAAAACATTAGAAAGCGCAATCGATGAGATAGAAAAAAAGGTTGAACAGTCTAAAAACTATCAGAAAACGATGGAACGGCTTGCTGAACAAGTAAAGAAGGAAGCTGAGGGAAATGAAGGAGTAGGTTCATATGGAGCAGGGAACTTTTCAGGGTCAAGTGCTCAGCAATCGGACCTTTTAACGATATATGCGGCTGAGATTTACTCCTATATTTCCAAAAACTGGTCTTATAACGAACAATTGGCAGATGGTAATGTTAATCTAGTTGCGCTTTTGGGAATAAAGATTATGGCAGATGGTGAAATCCAGAAAGTCTGGTTTGATAAAAAATCCGGGAATGGCTATTTTGATGAACAGGCTCTGAAAGCTGTTTTGAAAACAAGATATCTGCCGCCTTTACCAGAGGGGTTCAGGAAGTCTTTTCTGGAAATCGGGCTTCGGTTTACACCAGCTGGAATTCAATAGAAAATGAAGTTTTATCGTAAATCTCTCACTATATTCAGGCAGGTATTACATTTTGAAAATGACGATTTTTTTTAATCAAGACAGGTTGGTTATACGGTTATTTTTATGGGTAGTTTTATTGCTGATATTTTTTGCATCTGATTCCATCGCAGGGTATGATTATATTGATATTAACAATCCATATATAAAAAAGATACCGATTGCCGTTCCGTTATTCAAAGAGATGAACGGAAGCATGGATGAACAGACAAAAGCCCGTGAGGCCTCTGTTCTATTGTCCGATACACTTGAGTTTACCGGATATTTCAAGATGATCGATCATGGGGCATTTTTGGAACATCCGGAGAAACAAGGGATTTCAGAAACAGCGATCAATTTTAAGAATTGGACGGTCATAGGGGCCGAGCTTTTGATTACTGGCGGGCTCAGCATGTCCGGAAATAACATTACCATGGAGATGCGGCTTTTTGATACATTCAAGGCAAGGCGTTTACTTGGAAAGAAATACACCGGCGGTGTTTCGGATCAGCGGATCATGATTCGAAAATTCTGTAATGATGTGATGTATCTGCTCACCGGAAGCCATGGATTTTTTAACAGCAAGATCGCTTTTGTGTCAAACAGCACAGGGAAAAAAGAGATATATATCTCCGATTTTGATGGGTATAACCCAAGGCAAATCACAAAATCCAACAGTATCTCTCTTTCCCCTGCGTGGTCCACTGATGGAAATTGGTTAGCATATACCTCATATGCACGTGGAAAACCGGATCTTTATATTAAAAATTTGAAAGAAAATCGGGGGTGTGTGGTTGCCAAAGAAGGGGTTAATATTACACCAGCATGGGTTCCAGGGCAATTTGCCCTGGCTGCCACACTTTCTTTTTCAGGGGATCCGGAAATTTATATGTTGACCGGGGACGGGAAAGTGATTAAAAGAGTAACGAGAAATTGGGGGATCGATGTTTCGCCCTCATTTTCTCCAGATGGCCGAAAAATGGCATTTGTTTCTAAACGGTCGGGGAATCCACAAATATATAGTAAAGATCTGAGTTCCGAGCAGGAGAAAAGGTTGACTTTTCAAGGGAAGAACAATACAACACCGAGTTGGTCGCCTAAGGGGGATAAAATTGTATATTCTTCTATGGAAGATGGACAGTTTAATGTCTGTATGATCGGGGCCGATGGCGGAGAGCCAAAGCAGCTGACAAGTAGTGCTGGTGATAATGAATCTCCAACATGGTCACCCGATGGAAGCCTGATCGCTTTTTGCTCAACAAGAGAAGGTGTAAGTCGGATATATGTAATGACATCTTACGGAACGGAACAAAGACGTTTGTTTTCCATGCCTGGGGAGCAAACAAATCCAAAATGGTCGTCTAACAATATGGGTAATTAAACAAATAGTAATTCTAAAGGAGGTAATATGCAAAAAAAAGTGTTAAAAGGGTTATCATTACTGTTAATGTTGTCTGGCTTACTGATGTTCATTTCTTGTGCATCAACAGATGTTCAATCCACACCGGATGCTCCCAAAGCTCAGCTTGCAGCGGATACAACGGCATCTGATGCAGGTGATCAGGATGCTGCAAAGCGTGCCCTTGAAGAGGATGCAATTCGTAAGGAACAGGAAGCGGCAAAAAATGCGTTTATTTCTGAGGATGTTTATTTTGATTATGATAGTTCAACCCTCACATCATCCGCTCAAGCTGTACTTCAGGCAAAAGCTGGCTGGCTTCGCAATAATCCGGATGCAGCCATCGTGATCGAAGGACATTGTGATGAACGTGGTACAACAGAGTACAACTTGGCATTGGGAGATCGTCGTGCCAATAGCGCAAAAACCTTTCTCGTTGATATGGGTATCCCGGCTTCCAGTTTTAAAACAGTTAGTTATGGGGAAGAAATGCCGGTTGATCCAGGAAAGACTGAAGATGCCTTTGCCAAGAATCGGCGTGCACACTTCACGATAGAATAAGGTCTTTTTAAGACACATAGAAAAAAGCAGGTGACTGACATTTTTGTCTCACCTGCTTTTTTTAAACAAAAGGCCTGCATCTCATTGTTCCAAATGAGGCTGTTTTTCTCATCAACTAAAGATTTTTTTGTAATCCGTATTATTGGGATGAATGCCAATGCGTATTAGAATTCTGTGTTTTTTCATTAGTGTTTTATCCTTGACCGGCTGTGCAACAGTACAGGACAAAATTGCTTTGGAAGACCGAATTTCCAAACTGGAACAGACTCGTAACAAGTCTGAACAGAATGTAGATAATTTAAAAGTTGAACTTCAGAAGATTGGAAGCACCTGGGACTCGAAGGATCAGGATTTTTCGGGTCAATATGCGAGTCTCCGGGCAGAGACCAACAAACTAATGGAAGAGGTTCAAATATTAAATGGGCGGATCGAAGAATTGGAATTCGCCATTGGTCAAGTCAATTCAGCAAAAGGTGAGCAGACCGCAAAACTGAATGATCTCAAAATTGAAAATCAAAAAGCGGTTGATCGGATCACCGAACTTGAGAAATATATTGGATTGGGTGGGTCATCTCCTCAAAAAAGTGACCGCTTTCCTGGAAAGTTTCCTCCTGTAAAAGATAAAGATAGTGAAGATACGGAGCCTGAAAATGGATTGTATATTCAGGCCAAGAAGGATCTTGATGAAGGCGATTTTGAATCCTCCCGTGAAGGTTTCCAGAAATTTATTTCCTTATTCCCGCAATCTGAAAATGCGGATAATGCTCAATTCTGGATTGGGGAAACCTACTATCGTGAAGCCTGGTATGAAAAAGCAATACTTGAATTTGAGGCAGTAAAAAAGAAATATCCAAAGGGGAATAAGATTCCTTCGGCATTATTAAAACAGGGGATGTCTTTTCAACAACTGAAAGAAGATGCAAATGCCCGTCTAATATTGGAAGAATTGATCAATCGGTTTCCAAAGTCAAGTGAGGCGGATATCGCAAAAAAGATCTTACAGAATTTATGATCAACAGGAAATGACCACTTCTTTTGTATGTAAGATATTCAGGGATGATACATGTTAAAATGTATCGGAGTAGATCCGGGGCTTGCTGACACGGGAATCGGATTTGTAACCGGTTCTGGATTTGATATTCAATGCTATTCTTTCGGGACCATTCAAACCTCAAAATCTTTGCCTTTACCAGAACGTCTTGACACAATTTTTTCAAAACTTTTGCGTGTGCTGAAAGATGAAAAACCCGACCTGATGATTGTGGAGGATGTTTTTTCTCTTTCGAAATATCCAAAATCAGGAATTATGTTGGGAAAAGTAATCGGTGTGATTCTGCTTTCCGGTTTTCAATCCAATACTCCTGTTATGGAAATACCGGTGCGGGAGGCCAAAAAAATACTAACCGGAAATGGTAATGCAAAAAAGCTACAGTTAGAGAAGGCGGTTCGGAGCTTGTTACATCATCCAGAGAAGATTCAACCAGATCACGCATCTGATGCATTGGCCCTATCATTGATTGGTTTATACCGGTATGGACGATAACACGTAAAGATAATGCCATGATTGGATACCTTGAAGGAAGCTTATTAAACAAATATGAAGATCGCATCCTGCTGTTAGTCAATCACGTGGGATACGAAGTTTTGTTACCCTCATTTGTAATGGATACCTTGGAAGGAAAGGCGATAGGGGAGCAGGTTTCTGTTCATATTTATTATTATCAGACAGAGCGACAACCTAAACCAACGCTTATTGGATTTAATCTTGAAGCAGAAAAAGAATTTTTTCAGTATTTTATTTCCGTTGAGGCGATCGGACCCATTAAAGCCGCAAAAGCCCTGACCATATCCATACGTGAGATTGCAAGAGCAATTGAGACCAATGATGTAGAAACCCTGAAGCAGTTAAAGGGAATCGGCACACGGACTGCACAAAAAATTATTGCCACATTAAAGGGCCGGGTAGAAAAATTTGCTCTGATTCGGAAGGAGGAAGAGGTTGAAAAGTCAGAATCAACTTTTACTGGAGATTTTACGGTGCAGGTTTTTGAAGTACTGGTCAATCAGTTAGGTCATAAAGCTGTAGATGCGAAATTGTTGATCAAAAAAGCACTGGATAGACAACCTTCCATCTCGACACCGGAGGAACTGTTTGATGAGGTTTATCGAGGAGAGATCGGCTGATGAATGACGATATCCTGAGTTATTCTTCAGATAAACAGGGTATCTTATCCAGACAGAAACTACCTCTCGATCAGGAACCCGAGATTCTTTCCCTTCGTCCCAAAACATTATCAGAATACATTGGACAGCCTGAGACAATAGAGACGCTCGAAATTGCAATTCAGGCGGCAAAAATAAGAAATGAACCTCTTGATCATGTATTATTTCATGGTCCACCTGGCCTCGGTAAAACGACCCTGTCTCATATTATTGCAAATGAATTAGGTGGAGAACTAACAGTTACGTCCGGGCCAGCTCTTGAGAAGGGGGGGGATCTGATTGGACTGCTGACCCGGTTATCTGAGAGGGATGTTCTTTTCATCGATGAGATCCATAGAACCCCAAAAGTAGTGGAAGAATTTCTCTATCCTGCAATGGAAGATTTCGCAGTTGACTTTGTATTTGACAAGGGGGTTCATGCACGAAGCCATCGATTTCGACTCAAACAGTTTACACTAGTGGGAGCAACAACACGCGTCGGCATGTTGTCAGCCCCTTTGAGAGATCGGTTTGGTATTTTCAGAAATCTTGATTTTTACTCTGAAAAGGATTTGATTCAGATTGTCAAACGATCCGCAGCGCTGTTGAATCTGTCCATGATAGACGATGCATCCGCTATCCTGGCAAGACGATCCAGAGGTACTCCACGGATTGTCAATCGTTTATTGAAACGGGTGCGTGACTATGCTCAGGTCCGGTCAGATGGAACCATTACCCCAAAAATTGTAAAGGCTGCTCTATTACTTGAAGGTGTTGATGAGTCTGGCTTAACAAACCTGGATCGTCAATACTTGAAAACCATAATCGACTATTATAAAGGGGGGCCAGTGGGGATTGAAGCCATTGCTGCGACATTGCAGGAAGAGGCAGATACGCTGGTTGATGTTGTAGAACCCTTCCTGTTGAAAATCGGGATGATCATGAGGACCTCCTCCGGAAGGATGGCTTCGGAGTCTGCTTATCATCACCTGGATATCATGGTGAAATCAAGTTGATCTGACTGTGAGATCATACAAAGCATATCGTTGAATTATCAAAGTGTGAATCTGAAAAAGATTGATGGCAGCTGGGTGAAATCATTGACAGTGTTTTATTTTTATCCTATAATTGGCAACAAAAACTATCTGAATTTATAACGCTATTTAATTGATTCCCATATAATAGAATTAAACATGAATCATGTTAGGAGGAGGTATTGATTTATTGTCTGAGAATCGGTTTTTTTTTGGCTGGATTTTTTATCTGTATTCTAACACGATTACAACCCGTTGCAGCAGATCTTTTACAAGCATCCCCGAAAATAAAACCCGATTTTTTTGTTTCCATGGATGGCGGAGAGGCATCTGAATATGCCATTGTTGTTGAAAAGGAAACTCAAAAATTAGTATTGTATCGATACAATGGGGTATATGAGCCGGTCTTCAATGTGAAATGCTCCACCGGTGAAGTTCCGGGCATAAAAACGCGCTCCGGGGATAAGAAAACGCCTGAAGGCGTATATTTTTTTACCGGATTGTTTGAGAAAAAATATTTATCTGCTGTTTATGGAGAAATGGCATTCCCCATGGATTACCCCAATCTGATTGATCAGTTAAATGGCCGGGAGGGTAATTCCATATGGATGCATGGTACCAATAAACAGATCAAGGACAGGGATTCCAATGGCTGTATTGTACTTGCAAATGCTGATATTGAAAAACTTTCAAAGTATATTACAGTAAATCGGACCCCTATTATTGTAACAGATAAGATCCATTATACGGAGCTGGATGACGACCAAACCATAAAAGAGCATCTGATGGCTTTTTTACATGAATGGAATGGGGCCTTGTTGAACGGTTCTTATGAGCGATACCTATCTTTTTATGATCAGGGCACCATTTCAAGGATTGCCTGGTGGGATGAGTGGAATGATATGCGGAATGAGTTACGCCAATCCGGTGTCCCGGCAGATATTCATCTGAATAAACTTTCAATATACAAGCATAATGGTGTTTATACGGCGCTTTTTGATCAATTGATCCAGGTTGGCAAACAGATTCAAGATGTCGGGACCAGAAAGGTCTGTTTAAAAACTGAAGCAGATACGATTCGGATTATTGGAGATATCTACCAGTCTGTCATGCCAAAGAACAATGAGCAGAAAGCCGAAAATCCGTTTCTTCGTGCATGTCATGATCTGAAAAAATATTACTCCGGAAACAACGACATTGAAGCATTGGTAGACAAGTGGTTGACTGCATGGAAAAATAAGGACATTGAGACTTATGGTGATTGTTATGCAAGCGATTTTCGATTTAAACAGATGGATCGAAAAGCATGGTTAGAAAAGAAAAAAAGACTCAGTCAAAGATATAAATATATATCTGTTTCAAAAGAAAAGATAGTCGTTAAGACCGGTGTGAAAACAAGTTCAGCTACTTTTATTCAGAACTATAAATCGAGTGGATATCGTGCTGTGGGAGAAAAGGAATTGATATTCAAACGTGAAAACGGTCAATGGAAAATTTATCGAGAACGATGGAAAAAAATATAACAAGACCAGGTTTGCTGAATCAGAACAGGAGAGGAAGAAATTGGCAACTGCTGTTTATTGATGACCATGGGGAAATGATATCCTTTCGATGGTTGAAAAAGGCTGCGATTATAATCATCACCTCGCTGATTTTTTTTATTGTATGTTCCATCTCGCTGTTTGCTCTTTATCGCAGTCATCAGAACGAGAATATACGGCTGAAAGAAAAAGTTGAAGAATCCAGAAAACAGATCAAAAGCCTTCGAAATGAATTGGATATATTGTTGGCAAGGACTGTACGGACAGAGTCGAAAAAAGAATCAGGCCATGACAAGGAGTTGTCATTAGAAGAAGAGCAAGCCAAGCCGGCCAGTGAAATCAAGCGGGCGGCAGATGTAAAAGAGGATGCTTATCCTGTTCAAGAAGAAGAAAAAGAAGCAATAAGAGAACCCATTCAGCAAACGGTACTTGGAGTTACAAATTTCAAAATAAGCCAGGAACCTGGTTCTCCTGATTCGCTTAAAATCAGTTTTGTCATCAGTAATATTGATCAATCTGTCAAGACAGCTTCCGGCTATATATTTATTGTTTTAAAGCCGGATGGAAACGATCAGGAAACCTGGTTTTCCGTACCTCCGACGGATTTGAAGGGGGGATATCCCATTCATGCAAAAGAAGGGCAATTTTTCAGGATATCCCGATTTAAAACAGTTTATTTTCGATCTAAAACACAAATTGCACTGGATCAATTGAAAATTGCTTCTGTTTTTGTGTTTGATATGCAGGGAAAGCCGGCTCTCGAAAAAAAATTTCCATTATGAGTCAACCGGTTCGTTGGATGGGGAAACCGGAAGACACCGTGAATGAGACCTCATCAGAGCCGGTACTTGAAAAAAAAGCCGGTTCAAAAATAATTGGAGCAAGACGCTCAGCAGGCATCCGTTAGTTCATATTGACCAAATCAAGGGAAGAAAAATGTGTAAACGATTGTTGATCAATTTTTCAAAACTTTTTTTTTCTAAAAACCGAACAAATTGGATCAAAGGGACAGATTTCAACATGAAATCGAGAATCATTCTGATCTTGTGCATCGCTGTTATGGAATTCTTCAGTGCCCATCCTGCTCATGCAAAGAAAAGTCATACTGTCTTTTTTGAAGGCACAGATCATGAATTGCATGTCTACAAAAGCTTTGGAAAGGAACCTGGAAAAACATTGATGCTGATCGGTGGAATTCAGGGAGATGAACCCGGAGGGTTTTTGTCAGCGGATCTCTATGCTGATTTTTCATTATCAAAGGGGAACTTGATTGTTGTCCCAAGAGCAAATTTTCTTTCCATTATGTTAAACAAAAGAATAGTGAATCAGGATATGAATCGAAAATTTGCAGAGGATGATACCCATAATTATGAAACCGAGATTGTTACAATACTCAAAAAATTAATTTCAGAATCTGACATACTGCTGAACCTTCATGACGGATCGGGGTTTTATTCGGATAAATGGGTCAGTCAGGAACAGAATCCAGAGCGTTATGGCCAGTCCATAATTGCGGATTGTGAGAGTTTCATGGCAGAAGGAGATGGCCGGGGCATCGGTCTGGGTGAAATGGCCAGAATCGTTTCGGAAAAAATTAATAGAAAGATTAAGAACCCGTTGCATCATTTTCATTTTAACAACCACAATACCAAAGAAAAATCATCTATTCACAAGGAACAACGAAAATCGGCCACATATTATGCCCTGTATACTTGCGGTATTCCGGCATTTGGAGTGGAGACCAGTAAGTCACTTCCTTTGGAAGAAAAGGTGCTTCATCATAATTGGGCAATTAATGCTTTTATGGAGGAGCTTGGTATCATCCCGGAAACGCCAGGCATTAACCTGGATCATCCGGAGTTACGGTATCTGATCATTTCTGTAAATGATTCTCTTCCGATTCTTGTGGAGAATCAGCAGACATTGTTTGTAAAACCCGGTGACATGATTAAAGTGTCCCATATCGAGGCAAATTATGAACGGGGTCTTAGCGCAGATGTTATCGGTTTTGGCACTTTCAATGATACCTGTAAAAAAATAAAAATCGAAAAGCCTACAAGAATTGTTGCAAGAAAAGATTTTTATCCCTGTGGGAGCATATATCTCTCCTTTTCAGAAGATAGGGATCGGTTTGCCCATGAAGTTTCGGTTGCAAAGCAGCAAGAATCCAAGCCTCCATATCTTTTTTTTAAAGTGAAAATCAATGGAAGAGAAAGTATTCTTCGGGACAATGATCATGTAAAACTGATTCAGGGAGATAAAATTCTAATCGAAGATATCATCACCGGGTCATATGATCCTTCTGCTCTGGTAGTTAATTTTAAGGGATTTGTTGGAGATAAGGATAATAATACAGGTGAAGACAGAGGGTATCTCATCGATACCAAATCCGATCTGTTAGCCAATTATTCAACAGAAAAAAAAGGTATGGTGTATCAGGTGGTTGTAACATCAGACAGGGAAACGGTCGGTAAATTGTTTTTTGAGTTAGAAGAAGCGAAGTTTAATTATATTGTGATTGAAACAGAGAATCATAAAAAACAATGTCTTGTACCTGGTGATGTTGTGCAACTGAGATCTGATGAAAGAGTCCATTTGGTGGATATTATAACAAATGTCGAAAACAGAATGGATATCAAAGCCTATTGGAGTGGTCCAGGGTTGACCAAACAATATGTGAAGATAAAGAATAAGATACCGTTGGATATTCTGACGGATACAGCTACTATCGTGCCTGGAAATCAATATCGGCTTGATGTTCAGCGAGGTGACGAGGTCATGGGGTCTGTCTATTTTAAACTGTTTTCAGGAGATGCATCGTGAAAGACAAGTCTAAAAATTTATCGATCATCGATAAGGACCTTGTATTTGATGGCTCAATATCCAGTAAAGGGAATCTGGTCATTCGTGGGAGAGTTCAGGGAAATCTTGTAGGTGAGAAAATCGTTATCGCCGAAGATGGAGCTGTATTTGCCGATGTTGAAGTCGCAAGTTTAACAATAGGAGGCGTATTTGAAGGAAGAGTCCGGGCTTCAAAGGAGCTTGTTATTTTATCAACAGGCAGTTGTACGGGGATTGTTCATTGCAATAGCTTGACAGTTGAAAGCGGTGGATTGCTGAATGCAGAGGTAACTTTTTTTTCAAATGATGATGAAAGTGATGTGAATAAAAGAGATGAGGTCATGAGTAGTATTACCATTTAATTTTTTTGATCTTCTTGAAAAGATTGAATGATATGGTCAAAGGATGCACCAAGGGGTTTGAAGTTCTCAAATGTAACGTCTGAGAAGGATAAATTGAATTTTGTTTTAATCCTTTCAAAGATTGACAGATAGTTGGCAAGAATTCGATGTCCCCAGCAAAGGTTTAATCGTTGAGCAGATTCAATAATTTCATTTCCTTTTCCTTCAATTTCTAAAAAAATACCAAAAGGCATGGTATCAATGCAAAAAATAAGATCTTTTAGGATCAGGGTTTCGCGCCATTTTTCATATATCTGTTCTTCATGAAAACCAATGGCTTCAAGGATATTTTGCATGATTTTAAAATCACTGACTTCAACTTCAAGTTCCCGTAGAATTTTAAATTCATGATTCTGATCCGGTGATTTTGATTTAAAGGTAAGCGTCGCTTTCCGGTCTTTTCGAAGTCTCAGGATGGATTCCCTTTGAAGGAAGCTGTTATGTGAATCTTCATACCGGATATTGGTTTCAAAAAACCGGCCTTGAGATTCAGCACCCAATTCAAGTATATGCTGCCGCAGATCAGACGGGTTGGAAATATAGAATTTAACTTCAATTTCAAGAGGATTCATTTTGGTTTGCTCCAACTGCGTTTTTCCGGAGAGTATAAATGAAGATGTTTTGTACATTGTCCATATTCTGTATCCTTACCCTGAAATTATGGAAAATGTCAATTTGGTAAGAGAATATAGGGGAAGTTCAGAAAATAGCAATTGAGTTATATTTTTTCTTGACAGCGTTTGAACTTTGCTTTAATAGTATTAGATTCTTTTTTTGAGATAGGAGACAGGATTGTGAAAAAATATACATATAGCGCAAATAAAGCAGATAAATTTGGCAATTGGTTTTTGGTAGACGCGGATGGGGCTGTACTTGGAAGGCTGGCATCTGCAATCGCAGGGCGTCTCAGAGGGAAAGATTCTCCTCTTTTTTCACCTCATGCTGATATGGGAGATTCGATTATTGTTATCAATGCGGAAAAGATCACATTGACCGGCAAAAAATGGGATCAAAAAACCTATTACCGTCATAGCGGTTGGATGGGTGGGATTACATCAATTACTGCAAAGAATCTTCTGGAAAAGAAGCCAGAAGATATTATCCGTTTTGCTGTCAAGGGAATGCTTCCGAAAAACAGCCTTGGCCGGCAGATGTTGAAAAAATTGAGGGTTTATTCCGGGTCTGAACATCCCCACGTCGCACAAAATCCTGAGGCACTTAGTTTATAAAAAAATATCACTTCATATTGTTTGGGGAATTGTATGGAAAAGAGTATTGTTTATTACGCAACTGGAAAACGCAAGAATGCGATTGCTCGAACTTGGCTTTCGCCGGGTAAGGGTGAAATCGTTGTAAATGAAATGCCAATTGAGGCGTATTTCACCGTAGAAACGTTAAAGATTATTTTGAAACAGCCGTTGATCATTACCAATAATGTGGAAACTTTTAATATCAAAGTTAAGGTCAAAGGCGGTGGTTTATCCGGTCAGGCAGGTGCTGTTCGGCATGGTATCACAAAAGCCTTAATACTGGCTGATCCTGATTTGCGTGGCGTATTAAAAAAAGCTGGTTTTATCAAGCGAGATCCGCGTGTCAAAGAAAGAAAGAAATACGGGCAAAAAGGCGCTCGTGCACGGTTCCAGTTCTCAAAACGTTAGATCATCATATATCTTATTGTTTATATAGGGAGTAGCATGCTAATTCTGTCATGCCACTCCCTTTTTTGTTTTCATAATACAGTGATCATAGAATAACATCTTGATCTGGTTAGTGCTTTCATATAGTAAATAGAACTTGATGAAATTAAAAAAGGTCCGATTCCATTTCTCCGGCTAAGAACAGGAGTTTGACTTTGTATTCTTTCTTCAGAGTTGAAGACACTTTATGAGAGCCAATTTCAAAAATCTGTTGTTGTAGTTCCGGCGAAAGCCGGAATCCAGTATTTTCAGTTCTTTTCTGGACATCGGCTTTCGCCGGTGTGATGCTTTTTAATCGTTTTGAAATTGGCTCATGATATTATTGATCGTTTCAGGTATGGTATGACAGCATATTTATTCCGACGATTGCTATTGATTATTCCGACATTTATAGGGATCACCATCATGGTGTTTACAATCACCCGATTTGTTCCAGGTGGTCCTATTGAGCGCATGATTGCTGAAGCAAGAATGCAGAAAACAGGGCTAAGCTCTACCAGACCTTCCGCCGGTGATCAGAATCAACCCCTTTCAGAAGAACAAATTCAAGAACTCAAAAAATACTATGGCTTTGATAAGCCTCTGCTTGTCAGTTATTTTTCCTGGCTGGGCAAGGTATTGACCGGAGACCTTGGCGTGTCTACGCGCTACTATGATCCGGTATGGGATATGATTCGAGACCGTATCCCGATATCGTTGTATTTCGGTTCCATCACTTTGCTGCTGTTGTACGGAGTTTGTATTCCTTTGGGCATAACAAAGGCAATTCGGCATAAAAGCCAATTTGATAATATTTCATCGATTATTGTTTTTATCGGTTATGCAATACCTGGTTGGGTTGTTGGCGTGCTCCTGCTGATTCTTTTTGCATCCCATTGGGAAATTTTTCCCTTGGGAGGATTTGTCAGTGATGATTTCCAGGATATGACTGTTTTGGGGAAGGTTTGGGATCTTCTCCTGCATACGATTCTGCCTTTGATTGCCTATATGGTGGGATCGTTTACGGTAATGACATTTTTAATGAAAAATACATTGATGGATCATCTTTCATCCGATTATGTGCGTACCGCCATAGCAAAAGGACTCTCATTTGAAAAAGCGGTTTTCAGACATGCCTTGAGAAACAGTTTGATTCCAATGGCCACTCATTTTGGCAACAATATTTCACTCATCTTAACGGGATCTTTTTTAATCGAAAAGGTTTTCAACATAAATGGAATGGGTTTACTCGGCTATGAATCGGTTGTGGAAAGAGATTATCCGGTGGTTATGGGAATTCTTGTAATATCATCCCTGCTTTTTATGGTCGGAAATATCCTTTCGGATATTTGCGTTGCAATTGTTGACCCCAGGGTTACCTTTGAATAATGAAACTGAATCCATTAACACACAAAAAAATTCGCAGATTTCAATCCATCCGGAGGGGATATTATTCGCTGGTTATTTTTATCATCATGATCGGTATTTCTCTTTTTGCAGAGCTTTTGATCAATAACCGGGCGCTGATTGTGTATTACAAGGGGGAGTATTATTTCCCAACATACGGTCAGATGATTCCTGGAAAGATTTTTGGACTGGATTACGAATACGAAACAAATTACAGGGAGCTTCAGAAACAATTTCAGGCAAAAAACAGCGATAACTGGGTTGCGATGCCCATCGTTCCGTATGGAAAGCTTGAGACAGATCTAAAAGAAGATCGATATCCGCCTTTCCCCCCTTCATTTCAGGAAGCGCACTACCTTGGAACCGATAATGTTGGAAGGGATATTGTTGCCAGGCTGGTTTATGGGTTTCGGATCGCGATTTTTTTTTCATTGATTCTGCTGTTGGCAAACTACTCGATCGGCATCAGCATCGGTATTGTCATGGGATATTGGGGCGGCAAATTTGATCTGTTTTTTCAGAGGATTATTGAGATCTGGTCCAATGTTCCTTTTTTATATGTAATCATTATTATCTCATCCATCGTGGTTCCAAATTTTATGATGCTTATTCTGATTATGGCCTTTTTCGGGTGGATCAATATGACATGGACGATGCGCACGGTCACATACAAGGAAAAGGAGAGGGAATACATCCTGGCTGCTAAATCATTAGGTGCATCCAATTTCCGCATTCTGTTCAAACACCTTTTACCCAATACTGTTGCGGTGATTGTAACGTATGCACCGTTTTCGGTTTCCGGTGGAATCGTGGCATTGACTTCCCTTGACTACCTTGGCTTTGGCCTTCCGCCGCCAACCCCAAGCTGGGGAGAGCTTATTCAACAGGGTTGGGCAAACATGAATGCATGGTGGATTTCGATATCGGTTATCGTATCCATGCTGATTACCCTGATTGTGGTTACGTTTATTGGAGAGGCTGTCAGAGAAGCATTTGATCCGAAATTACATACAACATATGAGTAGCATAAGTTCCAAGGAAAGGAAACCGTATGACGATTTGTAACCGTATTTTGCTGTTTAGTGTTGTTCTTTGTCTGTTTTTTTTATCTTTATATTCATCTGATCAAGTCTTTGGAAATGAATCACTCCCAAAGGATATCAAGTGGCTGACCAATACAACCGATCCGACTTTTGCTTCAGAACAAGCGATAAAGGGGGGCACATTTCATTCATCCATTCTGAGTTTTCCCATGACTTTTCGGGTTGTCGGGCCGGATTCCAACGGCAGTTTCAGGAGCGCGTTTGATGACAATCAGCTATCTTTGATCAATATTCATCCCAATACGGAAAACATTATTCCGGAACTCGCGACCCACTGGGCTTTTGGGAAAGACAAGAAGACCATGTATTTCAAATTAAATAGGGATGCAAGGTGGTCTGACGGAAAACCAGTGACCGCAGATGATTTCACGTTTACCCTTGAATTCATGAGATCAAAAGAGATCGTAGCACCGTGGTATAATGACTATTATACCAAGGAGATTGATAAGGTGATTGTTTATGACGACTATACACTTGCAGTGGTTGCAACCAAGGCGCAGCCGGATCTTCATTTGCGCGTGTGGCTTACGCCTATTCCCCGTCATTTTTATGGAAAACTGGATAAGGATTTTATCAAAAAATACAATTGGAAGATTGTGCCCAATACCGGCCCATATCAGGTTTCAGATTTTCAAAAAGGGAAATACGTCCATTTTGAGCGTAAGAAAGACTGGTGGGCAAAGGATCTGCGGTATTTTAAAAATCGTTTCAATGTGGACAAAGTCGTTTTTTCAGTGGTTCGCGACTTCAATATTCTCTGGGAATATTTCAAGAAGGGCAAGGTGGATGTATTCCCGCTTACAATGCCCAACTATTGGCATGAAAAATCCAAAACACCGGTGATTGAAAACGGGTACGTTCATAAAATCTGGTTTTTTAATGATACACAACAATCTGCCATGGGGATGTGGTTGAATCAGGACCGGGAGATCTTCCGGGATCAGAATGTCCGGCATGCCTTTGCCCATGCCATGAATATCGATAAGGTCATTAAGAATGTTTTACGAAATGATTTTTTTCATCTTGAACACGGATTTGTGGGGTATGGAAAATATTCCAATACCAGCATAAAGGCCAGACGGTTTGATCTGGAGAAAGTGGGTCAGTATATGAAAGCATCTGGCTGGAATCGCGGGGGCGATGGCATCTGGAATAAGGACGGAAAAAGATTTTCAGTAGAGGTTACCTACAGTATAGACGAGCATACCCCGAGACTGGTTGTGCTCAAGGAGGAAGCAAAAAAAGCAGGGATCGAATTACAACTTCAACGGCTGGATTCATCCGCAGCGTTTAAGAAATTTTTGGAAAAGAAACACGATGTGGCCTGGATGGGATGGAGTACTTCTCTCCGGCCTCAATTCTGGGAGCATTTCCATTCCATCAATGCACACAAACCCCAGACAAACAATATCACAAACACCGATGATCCGGAAATGGACCGATTGAATGATGCATTTCGGAATTCCCTGGAAGAAAAAGAACGGATCCAGTTGTCCTGGAAAATTCAATCAAAAATTCATGAGATAGGCTGTTTTGTTCCTACTTTTATGGTTCCCTATGTTCGCCAGGCATACTGGCGCTGGTGGAGATTGCCGGAAATACCGGGAACAAAAATGACGGGGGATCTGTTTTCACCATTTGGAAGCACAACCGGAGGGCTTTTCTGGTATGATAAAGATCTTCATACAGAGACAGAAAAAGCAATGAAAGCCAATCAGAAATTTAAACCAATTACCATCCTGAATGAGATGTATAAAATAAAATCGTAAAGGAAAATCGGTATTGAATCAGGACTATATCCTTAAAGTAGACAATCTGGTCACGTCGTTTGATACGGAGTTCGGAAGGCTGCGGGCTGTTGATCAGGTCAGTTTTACGGTTGGAAAAGGCAGGACGCTTGGGGTAGTCGGTGAATCTGGATGTGGAAAAAGCGTGACCGCTCTGTCAATCATGAGGTTGCTTCCCAAGCCTTCCGGAGTGATTGAGAGCGGTGAAATCCATTTCCATGGAGAGGATATTGCAAAGATTTCCACGGTTGAGATGCGCAGGATTCGGGGCAAAAAAATATCCATGATATTCCAGGAACCCATGACTGCTTTGAATCCGGTACATAAGATCGGTAAACAGATCAAAGAGGTGTTCCAACTGCATTTTCCGGAAATGGGAAAGCAGGAGGCAATGCAAAATGTTGTTCGATCATTGAAAGATGTCGGGATTCCGGATCCAGACAAGCGGATAAACGAATACCCCCATCAAATATCAGGGGGGATGCGCCAGCGTGTCATGATCGCCATGGCCCTTGCATGCAGGCCCGATATTTTGATTGCCGACGAACCAACAACAGCTCTGGATGTGACGATACAGGCACAAATTCTGGAACTGATTGATCGACTGAAAAAGGAGATCAATATGTCGGTAATCTTCATTACACATGATCTGGGAGTGATCGCGGAGATTTGTGATGATGTTTTGGTGATGTATGCTGGCAATGTAGTTGAAACCGCCCCGGTTTTTTCGCTTTTTGAAGACCCAAAACATCCGTACACACGGGGTCTGCTTTCCTCTATCCCAAGGCTGGAAACTCCGCGGAAGACACGGTTGCCGATTATTGAAGGCATGGTCCCTTCGATACAGGAGCTTCCCCAAGGATGCCGGTTTCAAAATCGTTGCCCGGAAGTGATGGAGATTTGCAGAGCACAATCACCGGAGATGACAGTGGTCGGTCACGATCATTCGGCCAGATGTTATTTGTATTCAACCCCACCAGACAAGGAAATACAACCTTTATCATGAATAATCATCTTCTTGAGGTCAAAAACTTGAAAATGTATTTCCCGGTAAGAGATGGGATATTCAAACGTCAGGTGGGTGTGGTTCATGCCGTAGATGATATCTCATTTTCGGTTAAAAAAGGGGAAACAGTCGGGTTGGTAGGAGAATCCGGGTGTGGAAAAACCACTGTTGGGAGAACGATCATGCGTCTGTACGAGCCAACAGCCGGAGAGGT
>PNOB01000013.1 GCA_013824585.1 Desulfobacterium sp.
CAGTTCTATTTTTTTTATATACTTCTGTTTGTCGGCAACGGCGCTTATGGCGGTATTGTGTCTGCCACTGCCGTTAACAACTGGTTTGTTCTGAAACGGGGAAGGGCCATGGGCTTTGCGGCTGCCGGCATTTCCTTTTCAGGCGCCATTCTGCCGATGATCGCCATGATCGCCATCGTCAACTCCGGAGTGGATGGTGCGGCGCTGTGTATCGGAGTATCGGTCATGCTGATGGCGCCGCTGGCATGGTTTGTCATGCGCGAATGGCCGGAAGAGATGGGGATGCTTCCCGATGGTGTCACTGCTGAACCTGCGTTTTCCTGCCGGACCGAACAATCCGGGCAGACCTGCAACACGCCGAAAAAAGCCGGATCTGCCTGCAATGCCTGGCCGTTTGCGCTGCTTTTACGCACCGGGGCGTTCTGGAAACTGGGATTGTCCTTTGCCATGCTCATGATCGGAACTGTCGGTGTCATGTCTCAATTAAAACCGCGTTTCACCGATATCGGTTTCAGCAGTCTGCACGCCATGACCCTCATGTCCGTCACCGCGCTGATCGGATCTGTGGGAAAATATTCCTGGGGCTCTTTCTGTGACCGGTTTGAACCCAAAAGGGTGGTTGTGCTGATGGCCCTCACAAATGCTGCAGGACTTTCCCTGGCCCTGTATCAGAACTCCATGATCACTCTGATCCTCTTCATCGTGGTGTTCGGTTTCACCATGGGCGGCATCATGTCCACCTATTCAATCATGGTAGCAATTTTTTTTGGCCGGGACTGCTTTCCCTCTGTCCTCCGGTATATATCCATTTTTTTGATTCTGCAGTTGGCCGGATATCTCATTGCCGGACAGAGTCATGACCGGACAGGGTCTTATGACCATGCCTATATGATTTATATCGGATTGGATCTTTTGGCTGCCGCATTGCTGGCGACCCTGAAACCGCCCAAGGCCACCGCGACTTTAAAGCATCAACCCAAATAGAAAACAGATCAGTCTGCTGCTTTGGCCATGAAAGGCGGAACCGGAATATCCACAGCATAGGCAACCGCCCGCAGCAGTTCCGCTTCGCTGACCGAAACCCTGCCATCAAAAAGAACAGATTGACAGCAAGCATCAAACATCGTTTTTTTCACACCGGAAGAGGCCTGGGAAAATCGCTTAAGCGCTTCATGCAGCTCTTGAAAAGAAATCTTCGTCGGCATTTCCATGTTTTTCTCCCGGATCGGCAGTGAGGAGATTGCCGACCGGAATGCTTCTCCGGCGGCTGCCTTGCCTTTTTGTCCAGCCTGAGAAAGGATGGCTAAAAGCGCGATGGCGTTTTCTGCAAGCGGCGTAATATTCTTGTATAATATTTTTGGTGAGGTGTTGATAAAGGCTGCTTCCAGCCGGTGGTTGATGATTTCCTTCAGAGAGAATTCAAAAATAGTTACTTTTTTGTCCGCTTCAATCAGGAGCTGAAGATGTTTTTTAAAGATGGCAAACTGTTCCAATGACATCTGCCTGAGTATGGGAAGGGAAAGGTCAAGTACCGGCAGTTTCAGCTCTGGCGCCAGATTCTGTACGGACTTGTCCACAAGTTCCAGTTGCCGTAAAAACATGGGTGTAGCAGATCTGCTGAGTAAGTCCATCTGTCTCTTTTTTTCAGCCGGGTCCCTGTCAAGCAGCAGCGCGCACACAACCGCGGATGCGCCAAGAATATCCTGAATTTCATTTTTGATTGTATCCGGTATCGCGGCAAGAATGGCGGAACTGTATGCGACATTTTCAGGTGTGATGTTTCCGATCCGGTTCATCACCGTATCCGCGTCAACCGATATGTCCTGCCCGGTCTTGAATGAAGATAGCGATTGCAACCACTTTTTGGAATCAGCGGCTGCTGGAACTGGCTGCATGGCTGAGAAATCCCCTTTAAAACCAGGTTCAATTTTCTGGATTCTGTCGATCAGGGGAGGATGGGTGGCAAAAAGAGAACTGACGGCTTTTCCAAAAAACATATGGCAGGCTTCACCTGCTGCCGGGGATTTAATTTTTGAGCCGGCAGCCAAACCGCCGATCTTCTTCAGTGCATCGGCAATCCCGGTGCTTCTTGTAAACTGAACCGCAGAAGCATCAGCCAGGTATTCCCGCTGCCGGGAGACAGCGCTTTGAATGAGTCTGCTGATCAGCACTCCTAAATATCCGATGATCAGTAGAAGAATCGCTATGATCAAGATCTGGCCGCCGCCTCCTTTTCCGTTTTTTCTGGAGCTGTGGGAGCTATGCCTTGTGCTTCGAAGAATTGTTTCACCGACAGTTGTGATCACCATGATTCCCCCTAGAAAACCCATCAGGCGGATATTCAGCCGCATGTCTCCGTTCAGGATATGACTGAATTCATGGGCGATGACTCCTTGCAGTTCTTCCCGGTTCAGACGCTGACAGCATCCCTCTGTAACGCCGATAACGACATCATTGGCAGAAAAACCAGCGGCAAAGGCATTGATACCTTTTTCGTTTTCAAGCAGATACACCGGCGGTACCGGCGTTCCCGATGCGATGGCCATCTCTTCTACTACATTGATGAGCTTCCGCTGGTCAGGGTCTTTGGTTGACCGGCTGACCAATATTCCGCCGAGACTTTCGGCCACATAGCTGCCACCTTTGGAAAGCGCTGCGATTTTGATGATGCTGCCGATGCAGATAACGCCGAACGTCACGCCTGCGATGGCTAAAAACAATCCAGGATCAAAAAATCGGATATTCGGATCAGTGGAGTTATACAGGATAACCCCCATGATTGCCGCGTATACTGCGATGATCACCAGGGCGATGGCGAGTATGAAAAGTACCACCAGCATGCCGGTCTTTGATCGGGCCTTGTCCTGCTGTACGAAGAAATCCATAGGGCTAACCTTCATGAGAAAAATTCAAGAAATATCCGGGCTGTTGTCTGCTAAAAAGATACCTTGGGTGCTTTTCTTTCTTCTGCTGTCTCGGTTGACTCAAGCAGTGCAGCCTGGGTAAAGTTGAACATATTGGCGATAATGCTGTTGGGAAATTTTTCACGTCCGATGTTGTAACTGGTGACCGCATCGTTAAAGGCTTGTCTGGCAAAGCTGATCCGGTTTTCCGTGGAGGTCAGTTCTTCCTGAAGGGCCAGCATG
The DNA here is from genome assembly GCA_013824585.1 of Desulfobacterium sp. Lineage (GTDB taxonomy): Bacteria > Desulfobacterota > Desulfobacteria > Desulfobacterales > SURF-7 > QZKS01. Next base: position 3,147 of record PNOB01000013.1, read on the forward strand.
TTTTGATTGGCCTTCAGATCCGGATAGCTTTCGGACAGAGCGAAAATTCGGCCAAGGGCTCCGGTAAGGGTTCCCTCCGCACTGGTAAGACCCTTCATGGCAGATGGGTCTCCGGGGTTTTGGGCTGCTGTGTTGCTTGCGCTCATGGCGCTGTTTCTAGCCCGGATAACCGCATCAAGCGTTTCACGTTCATGTTTCAAATATCCCTTGGCTGTTTCCACAAGGTTCGGTATCAGGTCATATCGGCGCTTCAACTGGACATCAATCTGGGAGAAAGCATTCTTGTAGTGGTTTCTCAGGGTCACCAGGCTGTTGTAAAGACCGATAACAATGACTGCAAGCAGAACAATGATTCCCAGTAAAATAAAGAAACCGATCATGATTTGTTCCTCCCTTAATTAATTGGTAATTTTAAAATTGAATGAGATGTCAGGCACAGGGAATTGCATTTTGGATACAATCATTACATCGAAAACAATTGTGTGTCAATCCGATATTTTACAAATAAAATAGCCGGTGGCAATTTCTGGCCACCGGCTAACTGGCATTTTTTTCAGGTCATATCTGGCGGTATAACCATGATTATTTTATAATCAAAAGTAAGAATCTATTTTGAATTTGTCAAGTTTACAGTCAAAAACAGATTGCAATGCCTGAAACAGAATCATACGATCCCAGGAACACTACAGAATTACAAGAAAATGGTGCAGGAAAATAAGGGAAGGGAAAATGTGAGAGGAAAAAATGTGGGAGCGGCATCTTGCCGCGAACGCTTTCCGTTCCACAATTTTCAGAACTGAAAATTTCATGAATGAAGCGATAACACAATGGAATTCATAAAAGGGTCAAAAAACCTGAGAAAAGGAAGAGTCTCAATTGCCGGTCAATATTATCTGATCACAACAGTTACAATTAACAAAACAGAAGTATTCAAGGAAAAAAGAGCGGCAGATATTGTTCTGAACAGTCTGTACTGGCTGGATCACCAGAATCGCATTGATTTGCAAGCGGCAGTCGTCATGCCTGACCATCTGTATTTTATTGCAAGGTTAAATAAGGGAACACTGTCAGGATTGATGCACAGTTTAAAGAGTTATACATCCAAACAGATAAAAGCAAAATTGAATCATACTGGGACAATATGGCAAACCCAATATCATGACCATGCTATTCGTAAAGATGAGGAGTTGAAAGAAATGATGATTTACTGTTTACAGAATCCGGTCCGGGCCAATATGGTGAATGATTTTCATGATTATCCGTATTGGTACTGTAAATTCAATGTGTAATGCAGAGGGCAATAGATCGCGGCAAGATGCCGCTCTAACAAAAAGCAGATCTCACAAAAAATATTGGGGTAATATCTTTCTGTGGGATCTGCATCTAAGTGTGGTAGCGGATTCCTGCTGTGGTAGGTATCCTGAGGTGGGAGCGGCATCCTGCCGCGAAATTCCTTCACTCCATGATTGAATCCGCATAAATCTCAACAACATGTTTGACCTGTATGGTGCTTTTGCATCTGGAAAGGGCATCGGACAACTGGGCCATGCAGGCCGGGCAACTGGTTGCCGCCACCTCGCACCCGGTGTCCAGAATGCGGGAGGCTTTTTCATAGCCGATACTGGCAGACAGGTCATAATGATGCAGATTGAAACTGCCCCCCATTCCGCAGCATCGGTCAGCATCCTCCATCTCCACAAGAGATGAATCCGGATCAGCATGGATCAGCATTCTCGGCTCGACGGATATGCCAAGTGATTTTTTCAGATGGCAGGGATCATGGTATGTAATCTTTTTCCGGGAAGGCTTATTTTTAGATGATAAAGCAGAAACGCCAAGGATTTTTACCAGAAACTGGCTGATATCCATGGTTTTAGCAGAAAGAGTATTCACTTTTTCCGTTACTTCCCGGGAATCGCTCTGAATCATCATGGGCCAGATTTTTTTTATCGTAAAGGTACAGGTTGCGCAGGAGGTAATGAGATAGTCCATGTGTCCGGCGTCAAACTGGTTGATGCTGTATTGAACCAGTTGTTCAAAAGAGGTTCTATCTCCGGATGAAAGAGCCGGTATTCCGCAGCATCCCTGGTTTTCCGGCATCCATATGCCCACACCATGATGCCGGAGTACCTGAATGGTTGCCTCGGCTGCCCGGGGGAACACCTTGTCCAGGAGGCATCCGACAAAAAAGCCGACCCGGATTCCGGATTTGCCAGGCTGGGTATCCAGCATGGGTGTCTTTTGATGAAACGGTTCTGTGGACAATGGAACAAAGTGGCGGTTTCCAAGAAGCGGTGTTGCCATTCTGGCACAGGAGGTTCCCAGCGACTGGTTCATCTGCCGGATAAACAAGGGCTGAAATTTTGCAACAAAACCGGACAGGGTGTTAAAGAGTTTTGGTTTTGCCAGAACGCTGCGAAACAGGAGTTTCTGGGAACCGGGCAGACCTTTGAATTCCGCCAGTATGGAACGGGCCTTTAAAAATATTTCAATCACATTCACGCCGCTGGAGCATCCGGCCTGGCAGGAACCGCATAACAGGCATCGGTTCAGCCGTTCAGAAACCCCATCCGGATTCTTGAACATTTCCTGAGCCAGGCCATCCAGAAGGGCCAATTTTCCACGGGCAAGGTCCGCCTCCCGTTTGGTTTCGGCAAACAGGGGGCATACGGCCTGGCACATTCCACACCGGGTACATACCGCAAGTTTTTTTTCCAGCTCTTTGAATTGTCCTGCCAGTTTCCGGATGTTTGACACAGGGCATTCTCCTGACGCAACAGGGTTGTTCGGTCATTTGGCCATCAGTTGCAGGATCGCCTTTTCAAGGCCGTCAATGGAAAGCTCAAACATGGGGAAGACCCTCCCGATGGCCTGGATTGTACCCGTGTAATTCCACATCCGGGGAGGAACCGGATTCAGCCAGACACTGTGGCGAAAAGTATCGACAAGAAAGTTCAGACTGTCCAGACTCGCCCGCCCGCTTCGTTCATGGATGTAAATCGATCCGTCCCTGGACATGAGTTCGTATGGAGCCATGCTGGCGTCTCCTACAATGATCAGGCGGGTTTCCGGATCTTTTTTGGCCAGTTCATCCACCTTGATCGGCTTTTTAAACCGGGAAGGATCTTCCCATAGGGTATCGTATATCGTGTTGTGGAAAAAATAGGTTTTCAGATCCTTGAACTGGGCGCGGGAATAGTTGAACAGGGTCTGAACCACGGAAATATAGGGGTCCATGGACCAGCCGCCATTGTCAATGGCCAGTATCACCTTGAGACGGTCTTTCAGATCCTGGTCAAAGATGATCTCAATCTCTCCGGCATTTTTCATGGTCTGGTAGATGGTCTTTTCAACATTTACCCGGTCTCTGGGGCCGGCTGGAACCAGATTCCGGAGCCGTTTCAAGGCCTCGCCCATCATGGCCTCGGTCAAAGGACCTTCCAGCGAATAATCCTTGTACCGTCGCTCCATGGCGACCTTGACCGCAGATTTGTTACGGGAAACACCGCCCACACGCATTCCTCCGGGATGATGTCCGGAATGTCCGACCGGAGATCTTCCGCCGGTTCCGATCCACTTGCTTCCCCCGTCATGCCGCTCGGTTTGATCCTTCAGGCGTTTTTTAAAGTATTCAATCAACTCATCCGGTGTCAGCTTGCTCAGACCTTCCGCATCCTCACCCAGGGCTTCAGCCATGGCTTCGGGATCCTTAAGCCAGTGTTCCAGCATGGCTTTGGCCATTGCGTCAATTTCGATCCCTTCATAGTCAGGCAGTTCCGTCCCCTGAAAATAATGGGCAAACACCTGATCAAACAGATCAAAATAGCGTTCGCTTTTAACCAGAATGGATCGGGAGGCGATATAAAAATCTTCCAGGGAGGAAACCAGTCCGGCATCCAGCGCTTTATGAAGGGTCAAAAAGGATGTGGGGCTTACCGGAATTCCGTGATCCTTCATGGTGTAGAAAAAATCAATAAACATAGCATCTCCATCCAGGGCAACTGCATTTGAAAAACAATATTATTTGAGTTGCACAATCAATCCGTTCGAACGGTTCCCCTTAAAACAATCCCCGCCGTTTCACGCCTGACTGAACAAGGGCATAATCCTGGCTTTTTTTAAACAAAACCCCCAGGTAGGGAATATCTCCTTTGGTCAGGGAGTTTGGTTTGAAGTCCGGATCAGCCTGCAATGCCCGGATCCAGTTGATGAGCTCCCGGGTTGCTGGACGTTTTTCAACAGAATTGACTTCACGCAGCCGGTAGAAGGTAGAAATGGCCGTTTCCGCCAGGTTGTCGTTGATCTTGGGGAAATGCACCCCGATGATTTTCCGCATCATCTTGGGGTCCGGAAATGCAATATGGTGGAAATTGCATCTTCCCAGAAACGGGTCAGACAGATCTTTTTTGGCATTGGAGGTGATGATGATCACCGGCCGATGCACTGCGGAGACTGTCCGGTCTGTCTCAATAATATCAAACTGCATCTGATCCAGCACATCCAGCATGTCATCCTGGAAATCCGTGTCTGCCTTGTCGATTTCATCAATTAAGAGAACCGTTCTTTTTTCCGCGGTAAAGGCCTGGCCGATTTTTCCCATACGAAGATAATCCTCGATATTGCTCACATCCCGTTTGGAGTCGCCGAACCTGCTGTCGTTCAGACGGGTCAGGGTGTCGTACTGATACAGGGCATCGATCAGCTTCATGCTGGATTTCACGTTCAGCACGATCAGGGGCATGTTCAGGCTTTTGGCAATGGCATGGGCCAGCATGGTTTTCCCGGTTCCGGGTTCGCCCTTGAGCAGCAGGGGCATCTCAAGTACCATGGAAATATTGACAATTTTGGCAAGCTCTTCGTCCAGGATATATTGGTCCGCTCCGGAAAAGCTCTGTTGTTGATTCTTGATTTGATTCATTTATTCCTCTCTTTTCAATTCAACTTTATTATCTTGTTGCTCGGCTTTTAGGCTTTATATGGGTATTTTCATGTGGGAGCGGCTTCCAGCCGCGAAACCGGCCGATATTTCCCCAAACCCGAAAGCCGGGTTACACTTGTAATTTTTGAATATTCCGGGAAACCTCGCGGGTTATCCGGAGAACCTTTTCTGCCTGTGCAAGGCTTAAAGATCCGGTTCCGCAACTGGGTGTGATCAGGGATTGTGCTTTGATTACAGCAGAATCAATACCCAGCGCCTCAATTTGGGAAGCTCTCTCCTTCCAAAGGCTTGTCAGGGATTCCGTGGTTTCTTTTTCCAGATCTTCCGCATTCAAGGTCGGCACGATTCCCCAGGCCAGGATTTTTCCTTTTGCCATGAAATTCCGGATATCATCTGCATACAATACAAACTTGTCAAAATAGGCATAGGCATCAAAGCTCACGATATCCGCCGGTGAATCCAGAATCAGGGACCATTCGGCATTGGCACACACATGCACCCCTGCCAGACCGCCCTCGGCATGCACTGCATCAAAAACTTCCTGAAAACAGGCAGCAATGTCCTCCTTTGTGATGCTGATAAAGGCGGAAGATCCAAACCCGGTCAATCCAGGCTCATCAAAGAACAGAATTACCGGCAGTCCGTATTTTTTCAACTGGCGCACCTGCCACCGGGCTTTCATGGCAAGCAGTTTTACCATCACATCCCGCAGTTGGTCATCATAAAAGATCGCCCGGCCATCCTGGTCTGTCATCCCAATGCCAAAGGTGATCGGCCCAGTGATCTGGGCTTTGAGCGCCTTGGGTTGTATTTTGATTTCATCCAGTTTTCTCATGAATTCGAAAAAACCGGCCGCAGTTCTTGGCGTTAATTCGAATCGTGAGTCAAAAAGATCGATTTCGCCTCCGGTCACCGCCAGGTATTCTTCATAAAATAAAAGCAGTTCCGGGCCAAAATCCGGATCAGCCGTATGGATGATGGTTTTGTTTCCAACTGTTTTCAAGCCCGGCATTCCCGGCAGAAACTGGGACATCATGCCTTCTTCCGGAAAACAGGGAAGCTGCACCCACAAGGGGATCTCAGGAGAATATTCCATTACCAGATCAATGGCGCGCCTGTGATCGTCCAGGGGAAGGCTTCCGATCAAGGCAGGCAGGGAATCTGCCGAAAAGTTGGTGGTCATGTTTTACTTACCCTTTTTGTTTGATTCACAATTATCCTTGATGAAAACGTAAAAAGTTAAAAAACCTAACATCGTCATTCCGGGCTTGACCCGGAATCCAGTATTTTTCAATAGGTTATGGATGTCGAATATGGTCCGGCATAACGGTTCAAATGCTTTTAAAATTCATCAACCTTCAACATAAGAAAAAACATATAAGCACAATTTGGGATATCAATCAATTATAGAAAAGGTCATTGCCAGCTCAACGCAGTTTTATTCATTTTTTATTACCGGTCACTTTTTTTCTGATAAATGCAATTCCAATTATACTGACTGTTAAATGGCTATCCGTTTGCAAAGTGTTATGCCGGAATTCAACGGCTGCAACTGAATTTATGGTAATTCTTGATAGTTTAAGCAATTATTGTTATTTTTTCCAACATGGATGACACTCTCATGCTCAACGAACGCCATATATCTTCACCACGCCGAAAGCATTACTTGACGATTTTTGGAATGACGTTGATAACTGGAGGGTTTTAATATGAGCACCATAACATTGGGAATTTCTTCCCGTGAAAGAACCAGTGGCCGTTTTCTGCGCGCCTTTGAGGCAAAATCTCAAGGAACATACATCAGCTTTGAATCGCCGGCACTTCTTTTCAAAGTGCTTTCGGGGAAGCGATGGGATTTGCTGAAAATCATGACAGGAGCTGGTCCTTTGACGATTCGTGAGGCAGCTCGCCGGCTAAACAGGGATGTTAAAGCAGTTCACGGCGATGTGCTCGCGCTGCTGAAAGCGGGAATTCTGCATAAAACGGACAAAGGCCTTATCGTCTTCCCGTTTGACGCCGTGCATGTGGATTTCATGCTGAAAGCGGCGTGAGTACCTATACGGGGTTACAATTAGTATAAGAATGCCGACAAGGCAGGCTTTCAAACTGTTTGATAGTTTGTTAAAGGATTTAATCGATATCGTGTCCTTGGAATTTGTTTATGAAATAAGTAAGATGTCCCCCAATTTAAAAAAAATCTTGACAGGAATTCAGTATGGTGTCCGTACTCGAACTCTGAACTTGAAACAGTCATTATTCCTGTTCTTTCGCAACATTTTAACATGCTGTTTCGGAATTTAATCTGTACCGGATTGACGAGAGCAAAAAAAATAGCTGTATTTGTCGGCACCTGTAAGCTTTGGCAATGGCCGTTAAAAACCAGGATACAAGCCAGCGGCAAACGGCATTAAAGGAATTGATCATGTCAGGGATAAATTTTTTTCAGTGTATCAATTAAAAACCATACAATCTCTGACTCTCTTTTGAATGGGGCATGCTCAAAGGTATATCCGGATACCCTGTGAGATAAATCACCTCATTCAGATGATTGATATAGCCTTGGAATATATACTCATTCCAATAATTTTTGTTCAAGCCATACTTCATTAAAAACTCATAAGCGGTAGATTTATCCTTTTTGCCTGTTTTTTTCAGGTTTCTTTCAAAATATAAAATCCAGCTATTCTCATTTGAGAAAGCAACCGAGCTGTTGTCGTTCTCCAGGATAACATATGGTGTTGTAAAAACGACAGAATGGCCAAAACCGAGTTCAGGAAAAGGTTCCGGCAGTATCCTCACAAACCATACTTGACCGTCTTCTCCCAGATAACCGCTGGGTACGATGACAATATGCTTTTTTTGTGTGACAATCTCCCTTAAAAAGACTTTATTACCTGAAAAACCTTCATGCACATAGAACCCCATTCGCGAATCCTGCATTGCTTGAAAAACCTTTATCAAATGGGTGTCGACATCAAGCATTGTGCAAAGATTAATGGCGACAGTACCAAAGGTTTCTCTACTTATTCCTGCCCATGAGTCAAAGCACCCCCAGCAGAAAAAATAAGATGCCGTTAATGGGCTCATCGGCGGTCCGGAAGGCATGTATTCGTCTTGAGAATCAATATACGGATTAACGATTTTGGCCATTTCAGGAATTTGGGCCAATAACTCCACAAAGACCGACATTTTATTCTGCGCATAAATATAAATCGCGTGCAGGGGGTCATATCCTGACAGCTTTTCCCCGGAAACTATGGATTTATCGAGTTCTTCAGCTCTGATTTTGCCATTTTTAATTTCAGAAATATCGATTACTTTCCGATCAAGATAATGGTTAAAAGAGGCTAAAATTTTTTTAGATATTGGGTGTTTTGTTTTAATGGAGTTTTTCTTTTTCATTGTAATAAATAACTTTGCTATGCTTGTGATTTTTGATCGGTTCTCATACGACGGTGCAATTCTTCAAGGTTAACACTTGCAAGTTCATAATCCGCTGGTGATACGGCGACCGCTCGTTCCAAAATTTCTTTTGCTTCTTCATATTTTTCAGCTTCAACAAGAGTCCAGCCGAGATCGGTTAAATAAATATGATTATCAGGTTCCAATTCAATACTTTTTCTTACTTCTTCAAGGGCTTCTTCAATGCGGCCCAATTTCGACAGGCAATAGCTTAATCCATTCCGGTAAACGGCGATATTGGGATGCTCATCACATGCTCTTGAATATAGGATTTCTGCCTTTTTATAGTCTTCATTGTCGAGAAGAAAATCTCCTGCTTTGTCAATCATTGTTATGATATCTTCTGTGTCTTCAGGAAAAGCAGTAAGGGATAGAAAATATTTCATGGCTTCTTCTGACCGACCGTATATGTATTCATAAGATCCGACCGTCAATATCGCTGGGGCATAATTGGGATCGATAGCCAATGCAAAAAGTTCACCTGGAAAAGATGGTTCTTCAGTAAATGATTCATCAATTGCCATGCTAAATATAGATGCAGCAGCAGATGCGTGATATTGATAATCAGCTTCCTGCCATCTTTCTTTAGTCGGATATGACTGATAATCCTGGCGAAGCTTTTTGAGATCTTTAGATTCTCTTACCAAATACGAGAATGGAAAATTTTCCATGGATAATTTAGGTTTGGGTCGAGGTGATTTTCGATTTGTTTTTTTCTTTTTCATAAATTTACAACTCAGCCATTTTAGTAATATTTCAAAATATGCATCTATTTTCAGTTTTATCCTTTCACGAATAAATCAAGTGAATTTGGTAACACAAAACTAATTTTAAGTACAGAAATTATGAAGCCGAAGTCCAGATCATGAACGCATCCGGAAGCAAAAGAGTCAAGTCTGCTCTTGGCTCATTTAAGATATTCCTATAAAAGGAATCTATGTCCAGACCACTGCACATAGAATATCCAAACGCCTGGTACCATGTTATGAATCGTGGCCGACGCGGGGAGCCGGTGTTTGAATCAAAAGATGACTATGCGCGGTTCATCGAAATTCTGCATGAGGCGATTCAGCTTTTTGCCTTGCGGGTCAGCGCTTTTTGCCTGATGCCCAATCATTATCACCTGTTGGTTCAAACACCGGATGCAAATCTGTCCCGGTGCATGCGGCACATTAATGGTGTCTACACCCAGAGTTACAACAGAAACCGTTATAAAGAAATATCCTTGAATTTAAAATAATATGGTCCTATATATTGACCATAAAATAAGTCAACATTAGGAGCCTTATTATGAAAACAATTTCAATTTCAAATGACATCGTCCCAATTGCAGCATTCAAAACAAGCATTTCAAAATGGTTCAAGATTATCCAGAATACCGGGCGTCCTTTGATTATTACGCAAAATGGCAAGCCTGCTGGAGTTCTATTATCGCCAACTGACTATGATGACTTGGTATATCGAAAGTCTTTTCTGGATTCCGTTGAAAGAGGGATATTGGATGCCGATTCCGGAAGAACTTTCTCTACCGAAAAAATGAACGTAAAATTAGCGGATCAAAGGAACAAGAGATAATTTCGGATGAAAATAATTTGGACACAGGAAGCACTTGAACGGTTAATCAAAATTGAAGATTATATTTCTACAGATAGCCCGGAAAGAGCGTTAAGATTTATCAATCAACTTATTGAACATACTTCCCTGTTGTCCGATCAACCACATTTAAGACGAACCGTGCCGGAAATTGCCAGGGTCAAAATAAGAGAGTTGATATTCAAGAAATATCGAATAGTGTACAGGCTTACGGAAAACGATATTGAAATATTGACTGTATTTGAAGGACATATGTTATTGCGGATTGATGAAACTGATTCGTAGGAATGCCCTACTTATTCATAGCTGACATGCCCTTTAATGGGTGATCCCTTTGGATGAAGGACACAACATGAAACAATGGTATGAAGAGCTGTTTGAAAACTATGGGATGAAATATGATCATGAAAATTTCATACAGGGAACCGTCGGCGAGTGTGACTTTATTGAAAAAGAAATTGAATATAACAAAGCAGCACGAATTCTGGATATCGGGTGCGGCACCGGAAGACATTCCATTGAACTGGCAAAAAGGGGATATACCGTTGTCGGAATTGATCTGTCGGAATCGCTCTTGAAGCGGGCGGTCGAAAAAGCTTCGGAGCAGAACCTGAAAATCGTTTTTCAAAAACAGGACGCGAGAAATCTTCCTTTTCAGAATGAATTCAATCTGGTCATCATGATATGCGAAGGAGCGTTTCCGTTGATGGAAACCGATGAAATGAATTTCCAGATCCTTCAAAATGCCTCCAATGCCTTGCTGCCCAAAGGGAAACTGATATTCACCACCCTGAATGGACTGTTCCCTTTGTTTCATTCGGTTAAGGACTTTCTGGATAAGGAAGCCAAGGAAGGCAATGCCCGGTATGAAAATCATTCATTTGATTTGATGACATTCCGGGAGCAGAGTATCACACTGGTCGAAGATGATCTTGGGAACATAAAAGAGCTTCAATGCAATGAACGATATTATGTGCCATCTGAGATCACCTGGCTGTTAACGACTCTGAATTTCAAAACAATCGATATTTACGGAGCCAGGCTGGGCGCGTTCAGCCGGAACCATATATTGTCAACCGAAGATTTTGAAATGCTGGTCATAGCGGAAAAACAATAAATTGCCAAATGATCGACTAACTGGGATCACCCGGAAATATTGACAAGAGAGGAGAGATAATGAGAAAGATCTGTATGATAATGGTTTTATTACTGTTGCCGGTAACTGCTTTTTCCGCTCCTGAGCTGAAGGGGTCGCCTCAGGAATTACAAAGCTATTTATTGGATGAACGTTCGGTAGTGGTCGTTACCGGTTCCGGAGAAGAGAGAGTAAAAGCTGACAAGGCGATTGTTTCTCTAGTGGTGAAAACAAAAGATGAAAAATTTCGAGTGGCCTTGAATAAAAACAGCAAGATCAGAAATGATGTAAAGAACAAAATGATTTCCGGGGGTATTGAGAAGGGTAAAATTGAAATTGCAAAATACTCATCTACTCCTTCCTATAGCTGGTTTGGGGGACAAGCCTTCCAGTTATGAGATCAGTAACGAGATCAATGTTTCCATAGAAAATGAAGACCAGTTGTTGGTTATTGCAGATGTTGTTGATACGGTTAATGAAGTCTATTTTCTGAAGACGGATTTCAAGCATTCAAAGAAACAGGAATCCATGACAAAAGCACTGGAGAAAGCCCTTGATGAGGTGAACTCGAAAAAACAGCTATATGAAAAATCACTCGGTGTATCTTTGTCTCCCCTGCGGATCATGGATCAATCGATCCAAGCAGATATCCATGCTGTGTATCAAGTGCAGAGGAAGTCTTATGCAAGCGGATCATCTCCGGTATCCAGGATGGATGAAAGTGAGTCTGATTCGGGAGAAGGTTTTTCCGGATTTGGAGAGGTGATCTATAAGGCAAGAACGCAAGTGGAATATGTTATCAACCGGAAACAACCATAGATTCATTTCAGGCAAAAGCATTCACACGGATAGGTGTCTCTATCAAGTCAGGAACCTGGTAGCTGAACCGTGTGTCTGGTACGTAAGCAATGTGCCGGTAAAATCTGATGTTTCACAAGGCTTTAATGGGTGACCCTTTCTCAGCTGAAATCTATTTAAAACAGAACCACATGAATATAAAAAGACAGAAATCAAAGTTCACCCTTTTACTATGTATCTATTTTATAATATTTTCACCTCAAGTGTTTGCAGGTAAGATAGATGATTTTGAAAGAGATGCAACAAAAGAAAAAGTAGAAAAGAGAAGAACACCCTCAAAAACAGATAAAATAAAAACTACTTTGGGAGATGAAATCGCTAGCAATTGTATTGGAGGATGTGCAGATGTATTTCTTTCAAAAATGATATCATCACTTTTTATTAATGCAGCGTATTTTGGAGTGGTTAGCTGGCATAGATCCGATTCGGAAGAGTCATCGTTGAGACCTCCCTATTCGGAACAGGATATCAGTATAGAGAATCGTAAATTGGGGCAAGCTCTTATCCCAATTTTCAGAGTGGATTTATGCTATCAGAATGTTGAATCAGATGTTGAAGCTTTGGATCTCCGCACAGAAGTGGGCTATGGGCCGGTGAGTATTCAGGCTCGAACAACTCATTATATTGAAGACCAACCTGATGATAATATAGATATTCATCAAGCGCATTTGCTTTATCGAATGTCTATTGGGGATGTATTTGAAATCGATTTAGGTATGGGAGGAATGATTTTAGAAGGTGATGATAATAATTCAGGGATTTCTTTTACAACTCCTTTTCTCTATCATCCCAAAGATTATTTCGGCATTGAATTTAGACCTTCATGGAGCTCGATAAAGGGAAACATTATTAAAGATTATGATTTGGACTTACTTTTGGGGTGGAGATTTATCTCTTTTCGAGCTGGCTATCGATGGTTAAAAAGTGAAAATGAGTCACTATCTGGACCGTTTGTGGGGCTATCTCTTCGGATATAATTAATTCTGCTACACAACAAGAGATTATATTAATGCGATTCACAATTGAGATATGGAAACTACCTGGACATAATTTCTGAGATCGATAAATCGAACATTCCAAAAAAACAAATAAATAATAATTTTTATCGGCCGACTATATGAAAAGGATTGATATATATGTTGAGAAGATTCCTCACACAAATTTTTGTATTCCAGTTCATTGCAATGGTATGTTCTTTATTTTTTGTTTCTGAGGCAAAAGCATTTGGTTTGGGTTTAACCTTGGGAAAAACTTTTAAAGGATTTGCCAGCTATGAATATAAACAAGTGGATAATTTCCCACATAATTTTGATAATGCGGTAGATTATAATAGTTCAGATATAATTTTCGGAGTAGCACTCGATACGAACTTATCAAAATACCATGTCTACAATTATCGTTTGGAGATACAAAGAAGCAAAATTACTTTAACAGACTCCAATAGTTTAAAGACCAATATGGATAAGTGGACCATGGATCATAATTTTGGTTTTCAAGTTTACCAGGATCCCCTGGTTCGAATATGGATCGGTCCTCAAATCCGAATTAGCTATGCAAAGGGTGATTCCGATATAGAACAAACAGGGCTGGGTCTTTCACCATTAATAGGTATGAATCTAAACCCTGATAGTATTATATCCCCATCCTTGACAATAGGATTTCGAAATGAAGCGCTTTATGGTTCATATAAAGAACCTGTGAATTCAGATGGAAATATTCGTAAGGATAGAAAAGAGTTTGTCAGTTATTCACGGGGAATTTTTATCAATATGTCCTTGTTTTTTAGGATTGATGAATAAATCCGAATTCCGGAACCGGAATTCCTCTGAGAAATCGTAAAGATCTTGAGAAATGGATCGATCATCAAAAGATGAGAATTTCTGATTGCTGGATGCCTCAAGAGATAATTATGACAACAATGATACACAATGATCGATCAATATGTTCACCAAATGCTCTGTTAAAAATAGTTCTTCTTGCATTATGGACTATAGGTCATTGGCCAACTTTTCTATGGCTCTCACATAAAAGCTCACAGCGTCCCGATGTTATACTTATAGTTATATTTTTAAGCATAGCTTTAGGATTTGCCATATATATAGCCAAAATTGGGGGCGACATATATGCAGCCAAACCCGCTATGCTGCTGTTTTTAATAGCAGTATGCGGAAGCATTTCTAATGCGCTGACGATTAGCTTCCGCCAAGCAGATCTGATGTTATGGATGCTCGGCGTCTACGGTTGGCTTGGACTCAATCACGCTCTGTGGCCTAAATGGTCGAGGGTCTTGAATATCGGAATTCTTGTCGCTTTCGCCGTTCCATTCTATATGGAATTTAGCTCTGGGCTTGGCTTTGGCTTAAGGTTGCTGACTGCATCACTTGTGGAAGGAACGCTAGAAATAGTCGGGATCAACGCCATATCTTCCCAAGATATCATTATTACCGAGAACTCAATTGCACATGTGGATATCCCGTGTAGCGGCCTTAAAAGCATATGGGTGGGAAGCGCATTTTTTATAGCGGTTCTTGCATTACTCAATATTAAGATAACATTAAGCACCATATGGAAATATTGCATATTCGTGTTACTGCTGCTCTCTGCCAATATGTTTCGTGTATTGATTCTTACAGTGCTTACTTCTATTTACCATTTGCCAAAAATAGCTGAAGCATTGCATGTACCGATAGGAATTTTGGGATTTGCTATCAACTGCTGCGCAGCATGGTTTATGCTGGATCGTTCTATAATTTTCTTTCCCCAAAACGATCTAATGCCGAAAGTTTTTTCTGATCGCAGTGCAAAATATTTCTTATTTCTAATTTTTTTCCTTATCGGATGGCAAGCGACAGCAACCCTATACGATAAGCCAACAGCTATCCCCAATAATATTACCCCCGTAACTTTACCCGCCATTCTTCAGCTGCATTCCCTGCCATTAACGGATGGAGAAAAACGGTATTTTTCTCCATCCGAACAAACAATTGCCAGTAAATGGGGCTTCACTCTTGAGAAGAATATCGGTTCAATTTTGTTAGTACAAAGCCGTGATTTTAACATGTTTCATGCGCCAGAGCTATGTATGGCTGCAAATGGCATTGTAGTAGATAAAATGGAAACTATTAGGATAACGCCAGATCGTCGAGTCAGGGTTATGGTCTTAAACGGCGGCCAAGTGACGGGTATCTATTGGCTTCAGTCAGGGAAATATATGACCGATAGCTTCGGGGAGCGTTACTGGCGCTATTTGTGGACTAATGAAAAAAAATGGCATATGGTTTCTATTATAATTGATAAACCATTGTCGTTTACATCAGATGTTATTGAAAAGGTAATAGAACCATTCTATGCTGCTGTATCGGAGAGCAATTATGAATCTACCATCGTACAATAAAATATCGCGCATTGCCAGCTATACTACCTTTTGGGGCTGGAACGTTACATTTTTGCTTTTATCCATCTTTGGCATTATGCCGTGGGTGGGGTTAGCAGTTACGAAAGCTGTTCTTTCCGGTGAGCTATCATTGGATTTTTTAATTAGCATGTGGTTGCTGGTTTTTATTCCAGCAATTAGCGTATGGATTGCGAGAAAAAAGTTACGTGGGCAGCCTAATCTACAAATTCGTCTTTTCTATGGAGTAGAGGCTCCGATTTTTCTCTTGTGTTTGGTGCGCCTGTTTGCCCTTCGAGAATTAACTTTAGGCAGCGTATTTCTAATAGGCAGTATTTTGCTCGCAGCATTTATATATGGTCGCCACCTGATACAATCAGCAAACTCTGACGCGCCAGCAAATATAACTACTCTACCGCTGAATAGCCTTTTATTAATCATAGCCTTGTATGTTGGAGCACTTCTTGGCTTTTATGCCTTACCCACAGGCTGGAGTGTTGTAGCGTTTATTTTTGAATTTGAATGGTTGAGAGTGATTTTTGAATTTATCACGACTCCCAAATTATGGTTTCCGCTTTTGCTTGGAATGCTTTTTTGGATACCATTCGGATTTCTATTTTTCTTCTTTTCTGTAGCATTGTTTATCTTTTCACCGATTGCTCTCGTTCGCTTCTATGGCCAGACTTGGTTGCAAACATGGAAGCGTGAGGCAGAAAAATCATCCCCCAAAATTGCTCTCGGCATCACCGGATCAGTCATCGCCCTTTGGCTTATAATTTTTGTTTTGGTTGATCGCCAACCACAAACTGAAACCTTTGAGATTCTTTCGCAGCCCGCTGTAACGCAAGATCAGAAGAAAAATATAGTCAATCATGTGGATGATATTCGCCAAGGATTACTAAATGCTTATTTGTATCCTTATCGCTATCTAAGCGCCAAAACAGATGTGAATCACATCGAAACATTATACGAGCATGTTTTTGGTCTACCTAAATCCGCCACGAAACCCCTCCAGAATTCTTATAACGTCCTTCTTTCGCCGGTGCTTTATAAGGGGGATCGTAACGATGATATTAAAGCGGCTGATTTATATGCTTCCATTTTCGACACCTCGATTCAGAAAGGGGAAAAAGAGGCCATTACCAATGCACTGGAGGCGACTGCTGACCGTGACCAGGTAGAGGCTGGGCTTATAAATATAAATCAGCAAAAAGTCTGGCTGGCTGAACAGCAAATATTAACCACACAAAGTGATTCAGTTACTAATGTTGAGCTATACGAAGTCTATGAAAATAAGACACCTCAACTACAAGAGATTTTTTACTATTTCTCTTTACTAGAAAATGCAACTGTAACTGGATTATGGCTGGGAGCGAGTCCTGATAAAGATAAGCGCCAAGCCTACGCGGTATCACCACGCGGAGCAGCTCAAAAAGTCTATAAGGAGATAGTCAGAGAGCGTGTTGACCCAGCTTTGTTAGAACAAGTGGGGCCGAGGCAATACCGCTTGAGAGCGTTTCCTATTCCACCCAGTCAGTTGCCACCGCATATGAATCGCTTTTTTAACCGTGGCATTTCTGTTCAGCAACCGCTCCAAGAACAACCTAAAATGTATCTTTGGCTAACGTACTCAGTGCTGAACGATGGAAAAAACTCTGTTTTCCCTGACTTACTTGAGAAGAGAAATGTTTACTGGACAGATAAAACCAAAAGAAGTCTCAATGGGACGAGCTTCTCTCAAGCAACTGCATGGATGCCAGATAATGCAAATATTCTTCAACCTGCAGATGGAGAGATAGAAGTGCCAATGAAAGGCGAAGATTATATTATTTCAGCGCGGCCTACATTTTCAGAATTATTAAAACATGCCGACAATGAGAAAATAGCAATACTCATTGATACCTCCTATAGCATGCGTCTAAAGCAGAGGGAAATTGCTGATACTATCGATTGGCTACAGAAACAAAAACCTGCAATATCGGCGGATGTTTTTGTCAGTCCGGTTCACGAGCAACTGAAAGAAATTTCAGCATCTGCACGAGACTTATCCCAGATTACGTTTTTTGGCTTTCTATCAGATAGTGATTTATGGAATCAGGCTTCATCTCTCCAAGCACAGGAATCTTATGGTGCCGTTTTTGTACTTTCGGATCAAGGAAGCTATGAACTTGCACATGACAAACCTGCCTTAATGGATGGAAAGTCTCCCGTTTGGTTTGTTCATTTAGGGCAGTTAGCTCCAGCGTATGAAGACAATGTTATGTACAAGTTACTGCTAAGTCATGGTGGCGTTACGACCAAATTCGAAGAAGCATATCAACAATTTTTGATGCAACGAAACATAACACCCTCCCAAAGAATACATGGGGAAACCTTATGGGATTTCACAGAACAGCCAGCGAAAGCTGAAGGACAGATTGCTATCGCAAAGAATCCTATTGCTGCCAAGATGCTTATAGATTATCTTGCTTCAAAACAACCAACTCCAACTCTTGAAGTGCTTGATGCAATTCATCAAATAGCAATAAAACAATCAATCGTGACTCCTTATTCCTCCATGATTGTTTTGGTCAACGATCAGCAAAAAGAACAGCTTAAAAAGGCAGAACTGGAAAAAGATCGCTTTGACCGTGTAGTTGATAAAGGGGTAGAAAATCTAACCAAACCTGGAAACACCATGGTATCTGCCGTTCCCGAACCAGAAACATGGATGCTATTGGGATTATCATTGTTATTCTTATATGTTTTGGTTAAGCGGCAGCGCAGTCGTGCTATATCAATAAACTGAGGGATTCATGTTGGGAGATCGGGTGTATCGGCAGATCATAATGAGTCAAGAGCAGACTTGACCCTTTTCTAAAATAACCCTTTGTAATTTTGGCATATTGACTTGATCAAAACAGGCTGCTATAGCATCAACTCATGCGGGACGATTGATAAAATCCTAAACGTTGTGCATACAATTTCGAGGTAGCGAGTAATGTCTGATTATGTCCCCATAATGGAAATAGCCGATAGACTTGGTGTTGATCCAACGACAGTTCGAAGGATTCTAAAAAAGCATGGTGAAGAGCTGGAAATATCTGTTGAAAGGGTCAAATCGAAAGCGCGTAATG
Source organism: Desulfobacterium sp. (assembly GCA_013824585.1). Taxonomy (GTDB): domain Bacteria; phylum Desulfobacterota; class Desulfobacteria; order Desulfobacterales; family SURF-7; genus QZKS01. The sequence continues at coordinate 21,641 of PNOB01000013.1, forward strand.
GAAAATGGGTAGATTGCCTTTCCATGGACGACAGAAATAGATTTTTATGAAAACATTCGATCTGTGTCTAAACCAAGCTCGGCAGAGGAACTATCTCCTACACGATTTGGTACTTTTTACATTATTCAACTTGTTCCTGAAGCTTTACCAAATAGAGTAAAAATCGGATATACAGATGATCTGGATAAAAGACTAAACGAACATAGAACATCGGCACCGACTGCACGGATATTGGGAAGTTGGCCTTGTAAACGTTCGTGGGACCAAGCTGTTATGGATTGCATTACAAGGGAAGGCTGCAAACTGGTTATGAATGAGGTGTATGAAGGCGAGATTGAAGGTTTTTTAAATAGGGCAAAAATATTCTTTGATCAAATGCCTGATCCAAAGCTTCAAACACCGCTTTCTGAGCATTCACCTTTAAAGAAATAAAAATTGCACAACATCACAATTCACCTGATCAGCCACAGCCTGCTGCTTCCGCTGTCAGATGATTGTGGGCGTTCACACTTATTCAATAGATGAGTGGATGAGGGCGTTTTGAGGGAGATGGAATGAAAGCGATTGTACACACAAAATATGGACCACCGGATGTTCTTCAGATTAAAGATGTAGCTAAGCCCACTCCCATGGACCATGAAGTACTTATAAAAATACATGCAACTACAGTAAACCGAACAGACTGTGGATTTCGTAAACCTGAATATCCTCTTATTATCAGATTAGTAAATGGTCTCTTTAAGCCCAAAAGAGCAATATTAGGCAGTGAGTTCTCCGGAGAGATTGAAACAGTCGGCAAAGACGTCAAATTATTTAAAGATGGTGACCAGGTATTTGGATTGACCGGTGACAGTTTTGGTGCTCATGCTGAATATTTATGTCTGCCGGAAGAAGGAGCTATCGTAACAAAACCAGTTAATATGACCTACGAGGAAGCTGCTGCTGTCTGCGATGGTGCAATGCTTGCACTGTCTTGCCTGAGAAAAGTAAATATTCAGAATGGACAAAAAATTTTAATCTATGGCGCATCTGGGTCTATAGGTACTGCAGGTGTACAGCTTGCGAAGTACTTCGGAGCGGATGTTACGGCAGTGTGCAATACAAAGAATGTAGAAATAGTGAAATCTTTGGGAGCGGATAGAGTGATTGATTATACAAAAGATGATTTTACTAAGAATGGTCAAACTTATGATGTAGTTTTTGACGCAGTCGGCAAGAGTTCGTTTTTGCGCTGTATAAACTCACTGAAGCATGGTGGTATATTTCTTGAGACTGATCTGGGTTTTTTATGGCAGAACGTTTTCTTCGCGATAATTACTGCAAAGTTCTTCAGTAAAAAACTTGCAATTGCAATTCCTAAAGTAAGTAAAGAAAACATACTCTTTTTCAAAGAGATTATCGAGGCTGGAAAGTATAAAGCTGTCATTGATAGGTGCTATCCACTTGAACAAATTATCGAGGCTACAGAATATGTCGAAAAAGGACAAAAGACAGGAAATGTAGTCATAACATTGGGACAACAACAAAATTTAACCAGATGGACATGAACGCTGCCCGGCTTAGCTTTTCGTTAAATTCAGGATAAAATGGAACCACTTTCAAAAATAGCTAATATGGCTTTAAATGAAATTACAGCCGGTAAGTTTACAAATCTACCCAGCCTGGCAATCACCGGATTGTTGAATGATTTCCAATATTCTTGGCTACGCAGGTTCAAGATCGATTACAAATTTGAGTTTTTGGATTTAGCCAGGATGTTTTGTAGCGGGAATAACAAACAAGTATTTAAGGCTACACAATGCAAAAGCATTGAGGATATCCGAAAAGTATTTTCAGACTATATCAATGCCTGGTGTAAGAATGACGATAGAGTAATATTGAGTTTATCTTTTGATGGAAAAAAGATAAATGCGGAGTGGGTCGAAATGAAAGAATATTTAGAATTTAACCATGCGGTGGAGGGGGACACGAAATAACGGGTCGGTTTTTCCGGGACATGGTCATGTGCACCCCTCTCCGCAACCGTTGTGCTTTTTTTAAAGATATTTTTTATAAAGAAAACGCTTTTATTATTCCGGTTTATAGCCTTCTTTATTATGTTCCAGCCTGTAGTAGCGAGAAAAAAGTAGCAAGTGATACCGCAAAGTCCACTATCGGCCGAAACTACGAAAATACACAAAGAGAAAAAGATTGATGAAAGTAAAACCAAAATCGGCTATGAAATCAATTTCACCAAATATTTTTACAAATTCAAATCCTTGTGCTCGCTGGCGGAAATCAGGGGCAGCATCCTTGGCCCTGGAAGCCAGTTCCCTGAAACTGGAAAAAACAGTGCTGGAGGATTTTGATCATGGGTGATGATCGGCAAGATGTTATCATTTATAACACCGCTGACGGCAAAGCGTCCGTGTCTCTATATGCCAAAGACGGCTTGATATGAATGAATCAGAATCAACGTAGCGAACTTTTTGACACCTCCGTAC
>PNOB01000014.1 GCA_013824585.1 Desulfobacterium sp.
AAAAATTCATCGGCTTATTTTTAATGAATCGGATGAATTTTACGACACCCATGTCCAGAGCACAAACACGACACTGGGTGCCTTTGTTGATGGCGGAACCGCAGCAAACCTGACTGCTTTATGGGTGGCAAGAAATTCTGCCCTTTCACCTCGAAATCATTTTTCAGGAGTTGAAAAAGAAGGACTTCCTGCTGCCTATGCTGAATACGACATTAAAAGCTGTGTCATTCTTGTTTCACGGCGCGGGCACTACTCTCTTCGTAAGGCCGGCGGCATCCTCGGAATCGGTAACCAGAATATCATTCCGATCAATGTTGACGAAAACCAGAAAATCGATATCAACAGCCTTCAACAGACCATCCGGGAAATCAAAAAAAAGGGTTCTATCAAAATTCTCTCCATTATCGGTATTGCAGGAGCCACGGAAACAGGGAGCGTCGATCCCCTGCGCACGCTGGGTGAAATCTGTAGGGAAAACAATATCCATTATCATGTTGACGCAGCCTGGGGGGGCCCTGTTTTAATGTCAGATAAATACCGGCACTATCTGGACGGTATCGAACTGGCTGATTCTGTTACAATAGACGGGCACAAACAATTTTATATGACCATGGGTTGCGGAATGGTGTATTTTAAAAACCCAACAAAAATGGATACCATTGCCTATCATGCAAATTATGTAAACCGGCCCGGGTCCGTGGATCTCGGAATCAAGTCCCTTTCCGGATCAAGAGAGGCAACATCACTGATCCTGGACAGCGCATTAAAAATTATGGGGACCAATGGCTATGCACTGCTGCTTGAGCATGGCGTTGAAACGGCCAAGGCATTTGCCGATGAGATTCAAAGAAGAGAGAACTTTGAACTGGTAACCAGGCCGACATTAAACATATTGACGTATAGAATCTGCCCGGCTGGCATGCAGAAAGCCCTTGCAACAGGGGATGCAAATCAAAAAAAAATCATCAATAAAAAATTGAATGCAATCAACAGAGCTGTCCAGAGAATTCAGAGAGAAGCAGGGTTAAGCTTTGTTTCAAGGACAACCCTGTACCTGAATAATTCACCGGACGGAGAAGTGGTCGTTCTTCGCTGCGCGATCATGAATCCCATGACAGATATGAAAATACTCAACAATATCCTCGATGAACAGGAAGAAATCTATCGCAGCCGATTTACGCCTGAATTATAGATCAGGACAAAATCAGACACAATATGGGTTTGTGCTGAGCAGGTATCAAAACAAAGGCAATAACCGCTAAACGGATGAGCCAATTTCAAAACGATTAAAAAGCGTCACCGGCGAAAGTCAGTGCCCAGAAAAGAGCCGAAAATACTGGATTCTAGTTTTCGCCGGAACTACAACAACAGACTTTTGAAATTGGCTCGGATTGATGCAGATAAGGAGAGTCAAAAATGAAAACCAAAGATGCAGTTATGAAAACAATTTGCTTTGCCTCTGTTCTTAGTTTTCTGTTGTTCTCATCCAGCATCCTGACAAGCAGTGCCCAAGGTAGTCCGGGATGTGCCAACAGGAAAATTGTCAGTGGTTTTGCAGAAGATGTGGGCTCCCAGAAAAATGAGAATGTGCTTATCAAAACCGTTCCAAAAGGAAAAACATTTATCCTTACCGATATCGTAGCAGACAGGGCCTATGGAACCTTCAGTTTTAAAATTTCAAATAAAATCAGTTTGAGTATCAATATCAAAGAGTATTCGATAGATGAAAGTCCTTCCTGGCATTTCTATTCCGGCATCCCTTTTAAATCAGGCGAACAGATTATCATCAATAAGATTGAAGGCCGTGGTAATGTATTCGTATCCGGATATTTAATCGATGAATAAGTTTTCGCTGGTTACCCCCGATTGGCTATGTCGCTGTCCAGAAAAAGAATGACCCATTCTGTAACCCGGCAAACGGAGAGGTTTATTGTTTTGCTTTTCCAGGTACGACGATTTCGATAAGTTCCACTTCAAAAATAACGGTGCTGTTCGGGCCGATGATTCCTCCTGTGCCTGAGTACCGTGGCCCATATGCCAGGTGAGGGGGAAGGTAGAATCGGAATTGGCCTCCGGCTTTCATTTTCTGCAATCCTTCCGCCCATCCGGGCAGTACCTCCTTTACACGAACTTTGGTTGGTCCACCGCGTTTGTAAGAGCTGTCAAACTCCTTACCATCGATCAAAAGACCTTTATAATGAACCACAACCTCATCATCCTCTTTCGGGAAGACTCCTGTGCCTTCTTTGATGATCTGGTATTGAAGACCGCTCTGAGTAACAATGACTCCTTCCTTTTTACGGTTATTCTTTAAAAAAACCTCGCCTTCTTTCAGGTTTTTGGCTGATATCTCCTTTATCTTATCTTTTTGTTTTTCCTTTATGCCTTCGGAAATCTCTTTTTGCACTTCAGCAATCTGTTCTTTTGACAATTTCGACGGCTTGCCCTGATAACAATCTTGAGCGCCGAGGAGAAAAGCATCAAAATCGATTTTTGTATCCAGTTTCTTTAATGCCGTAATCACATCCTTTCCCATGGTATAGCTGAACTTCTGGGATGTTGTCTCGAGAACCGGATTCTTTTTTGTTGCTTCCGCTTCAACATTGATTGAAGCAGCCAGCAAAATGGATATGGAAAAAAAGAAAATCAATAATTTATTCATTAGAAAACTCCTTAATCGATTCTGGGTATTCTTTTATGATATTCTTTCATCACAAGCTTCATATCCTCCCATACATCCCGCTTCTTGCTTTCATCTGTAAGCAACAAGGCAGGGTGGTAGGTCGGCATGACGTTGATGATACTGTATGGATGAAACCTTCCTCTCAGAGCGGAAAGAGGCTCTGTAGTGTTTAAAACAGCATGTGTCGATACTTCCCCGAGTGTACAGATTATGTCCGGTTGAACAGACTGAATCTGACGATGCAGCAAAGAAAGACAAGCATTCACCTCTTCCTGCACAGGCTCTCTCTTTCCGGGAAGACTGCATTTGATCACATTACACAGGTAAATATTTTCCCTTGTGAATCCCATTGCATGAATAATTTTTGTTAAAAGATCACCGGCTTTACCAACAAACGGGAGTCCCTGTTCTTCATCTTCCAAATCCGGATAATCTCCGATCAACATCAACCCTGCTTTCGGGTCACCGCTGCCGAAAACAACCTGCCTTCTGCTGGCGGAAAGATGGCAGCAGCGGCAATCCTTTGCCATCTTTTCGATACTGTCGATTGTTTCAATACGAAATCGTCTGCCTTTACCCCACTCCTGCGTCTTTTCAATTGCTTCGGGAGAACAGTCAAAGCCGCTGCATCCCAATGTCGATAAAAACTGAAGATAATTACGAATCTCATGGACCACGCGGCCAGGGCCGCCTAAGGGATCTGAATCAGTTTTCAGCATCAACGGTTACCTTTTCAGCAATATGATCCAGAAGGATATTCGCAACGTCATCTTTCACCATGGTTGGAAATTGTTTCTTTTTACCATCCGGAAAATAAAGGGTTACTTTATTGGTATCCGTACCAAACCCGGATTCTGAATTTCCAACAATATTGCCGACAATCATATCCAGATTTTTTTCCTGAAGCTTTTCCATGGCATGGGTATCCAGATCCTGTGTCTCGGCCGCAAATCCAACAAGAATCTGATGCGTTTTTCTTTTTCCAAGCGCCTTTAGAATATCCATATTTTTATCCAGTTGTAAAATCAATTTTTCATCCTTTTTCTTGATCTTATGTTCTGCCTGGACATTGGGTTTGTAATCCGCTACAGCCGCCACCTTAATGACGATATCCGATGTTTCCATATTTTCAAACATTGCCTCTGCCATTTCATCAGCGGTTTTCACATGAATCATGTGAACCCCGATAGGTGCACGAAGTGCAGTGGGTCCTGACACAAGTGTGACATCCGCCCCTCGATGCTCAGCTGCTTTTGCAATGGCATATCCCATTTTACCGGATGAATGATTGCTGATAAAACGGACAGGATCGATAGGTTCCATGGTTGGCCCCGCAGATACGAGTATTTTCTGATGAAACAAATCCTTCTTGCAGAGCTGCTTTCCAAGTCTGTCGGCAATATATTCAGGACTTGGTAAACGACCAGCCCCGGTCACACCACATGCAAGCTCTCCCGCATCCGGTTCAAGTATGATCAATCCGTCAGACTCCAGGATATCCATATTCCGCTGCACAGCCCTATTCTCATACATATTGGTATTCATTGCCGGACAGATGATCCTATGTGAAGTTACAGCCAGCATGAAAGTACTTAACGCATCATCGGCAATACCATTTGCCAGCTTTCCAATCATGTTGGCGGTTGCGGGAGCAATGATCACCGCATCGGACTCCTGTGCCCAGGCGATATGCCGGATTGCGCCCTGGTTTTCCTCTTCAAACAGGCTGACACATACCGGATTTCCGGACAATGCCTCAAATGTTACTTTTCCGATAAAGGCCTCTGCGTTCCGGGTCATGATCACCTTCACCGAGGCGCCTTGTTTTACCAGAATTCTTAATAATTCCGGAATTTTGTATGCAGCAATCCCTCCGCAGACACCCAGAACAATATTCTTATCTTGAAAAATACAGGGCATATTCCCGACTCCACTTTGCGAAAAAACAACAAAAGGCAGAACAGCTTCCACCTGTAAAAAATGTCTTTTGTTCTGACCTGTTGATTAAACTTGCTTGAAATGGATACTGATTTTGATTCAGTATACTTTTCTATCAAGAAAGTCAAATATACAGAAACCGTGTTTTTATGGCCAGCACATTGAAAAGCGCCAAATCCCAGACCCACAGGCTTCCCGGCAGACCAGTCAGATACAATTTGATACATATTGTTACCTCCTGGAAAAGCATTTTCCACAATGTTGCGTTATGGTGCATTCAGATGTTTACGACACCACAACCATGATTATGATTTACAACAAAGGAGGAATTATGCTAAACAAACAATTTGGAATCATTGGCTTTATTGTATTGCTTTCTCTGACTGTCTTCTTTACCGGGTGCAAGCACCATGAAACACCGGAAGAGAAAATGGATCGGATCATTGCCTATCTCACAGATGATCTGGATCTGACTTCTGAACAGAATGAAATACTGACTCAGTTTAAAAAACAGTTTACAAACCGGGTCATAAAAATCAATTCCGCAAAAGAGGTTCTGAAAAATGAAGTATTGATTCAACTCAAAAGTGACAGTATTGATCAGGAAAAAATAAAGGAACCCATCACCGGCATCCGGGCAGAGTTTGATGAATTAATTCCGGTAATGATCTCGACCCTGGCTGAGTTCCACAAAACATTATCAATTGAGCAGCGAACAAATCTTGTGAAAAAACTGGAAGATCTCCAGAAACTGCATTGCGATAAATAGGGAGGCCGGATATTCATCCATGAAACCAACCATTCTCATTATCGATGATGATGAAAAATTAAACCAGTTGATCCGGCGGTATCTGGATGATTTTGGATTCCACACCATCTCTGCCGTCCATCCCAAAAACGGTTTGGAGAAGCTTGCCAGAATGTCTCCGGATCTGGTCATCCTGGATATTATGCTTCCGGATATGAATGGATTTGAGGTGTGCAAAACCATCAGGAGCCAAAGCAATGTCCCCATCATCATGCTTACGGCCAGAGGAGAATTAATGGACAGAGTGGTCGGGCTGGAGCTTGGTGCGGATGATTATCTTCCCAAGCCCTTTGAACCAAGAGAACTGGTTGCTAGAATCCAGAGCATCCTGCGAAGAGCCGGCAACCAAAAAGTGACCAGTATTTTGCAGTTCGGAAAACTGGTTATTGATCTGGATCGCCAGACCGTTAAGCTGGATGGAGATCTGCTGCCGCTTACTACCCATGAATTCACTGCTCTTTCCTTACTGGCCAAGCATCCAGGCAAGGTAATGAACCGTGATACCATCCTTCAGGAATTAAGAGGCATTGATTGTGATGCATTCAACCGGTCTGTGGATATTACCATGAGCAGACTTCGTCAGAAGCTGAAAGACGACCCCAGGACCCCCTCCTTCATCAAAACAATCTGGGGTACTGGTTATCTATTTATCGGCGGAGAGGAAAAAGATGGACAAAATGAAATCCAATAAACCGCTTTTTTCTCTTTTTGGAAAACTTCTGATCATTATTATCCTGACCGGTTTTTGCATCAATCTCCTTGTTTGCTTGTTTTTTCTTCATTTTTTGAAAAAAAACTTCAGAGATCCCTATATTCGAAATATTGCAAACTATATGAATTACATCACCCAGGATATCGGCATCCCACCGAGTTTTGAACGTGCAAAAAAAATTGCAGATTCCAATCAGTTGACCATATCCTACAAAAATCCGACTCAAGCCTGGTCGACCTCAGCAACGCCGCAGAACCTTGAAAACAGCGACCGCTGGCGCACCATCTATGAACAGAATGGAATCAGCGTGAAAACCTCCCATGGCCGGAAACAGATCCACGTAAACCGCTCTCATGGGCAGTTCACATTCATGTTGGAAACGGATGATGCCCATACGGTGGAAGGATATATCAGCATTGTCATCCTGATCGTTCTTCTCTCACTTTCCCTTTGTGCATCATACGGTTCCATCCGATGGGTACTGAGGCCTGTAAAATGGCTGCAGGATGGCGTTCATCAGGTCGGAGAAGGCAATCTGGATCATACGGTTCCCATTGAACGATACGATGAACTTGGCAGACTGGCAGAAGCATTCAATAAAATGACAGAAAGAATAAAAAGCATGATTCAGGATCGGGATCAGCTTTTGCTGGATGTCAGTCATGAACTCCGAACACCACTGACCCGGATGAAGGTCGCGCTTGAATTTCTACCCGAGGGGCTTGCAAAAACCAATATTCAGGAAGATGCAATTGAAATGGAGAGCATGATCACAGCTATCCTGGAAGAGGCCCGGCTGCGCCATGCATCTGCGAAACTTCGAAAACAACCGACTCATCTTGCCGATCTGATCTCCGACCTCATGAAGGAATACAGGAATCGAAAACCCCGGATTACCATTGATACACGGATGGAAAAACCAATTGTTCAAGTTGAATCGGAACTCATCAAAATTGTCATCCGAAACCTTCTGAACAATGCAATTCAATATTCAGATCCAGATGGTCCCCCTATAAAGGTTGTAATAGAACCTAAGGTGGAACAGGTGATGTTATCCATCCAGGATCAAGGTTCCGGAATACCACCTCAGGATCTTCCCCATATATTTGAGCCGTTTTACAGGGTTGACAAATCCCGGTCCAGGCGAACAGGCGGCTATGGGATTGGTTTGAGTTTGTGCAAAACCATAATGGATGCTCACAATGGAAAAATTGAGGTAGAAAGCACCCCTGGAAAAGGTTCAACCTTTTCATTAATTTTTGATCATTATGAATCAGAATGATTTTCAGCCGCCCAGCTTGCACTCAGAGTCCCACTCCGGACATGCGCTCTTCATTTCTGTTTCATATTTCTCCAGACACTCACCACACTCCAGTTCAACATTCGGCACTTCCCCATATTTTTCCATCATCTCATCATGGGATAAATTCTGTACTGCACTGCATCCGCACTGGGGACAATTGGTTTTGATCCGATACTTATTTCTGCTCATGACGCTGACTCCATTTGTTATTTAAAATGTCTTCACGATTTCATCCACACTCTTTCGCCATTTCGGTAATGCAAGCTCTTTTGATTTATCAAAATACCCGACCGCTATCAATAAAGGAATCCAGAAATTGTCCGGAATATTTAACTCTTTCCTTACACCCTCATGATCAAAACCATCCATGGGATGGGTATCCAAACCGAGACTTTTGGCTGCAAGCATCAGGCTCATGGCAAAAAAACCGGTATTTTTACAGACAAATGCCTGAATTGCTTCCGGGCTTGAACCATACAATGTCTGGCGGGCGTCGGCAAACCACTGCCGCTGTCCCTCTGTCATGGAACCGGCTTTGATCATCTCCTGAAAATCTTTTTCCACAATGGAATGCCCTTCCTTCCAGCCATCCCGATCCGCCAGAACAACAAATACGACCGGAGCCTGACTGACTTTGGGTTGATTCCATGCCAGTTTCTGTAGCCGTAGCTTTTCTTCCTTCTCCCTCAGCACCAGAAGATTCCAGGGCTGCAGATTGAAGCTCGAAGGTGCTGTTGCCGCCATCTCGATGACTTCCCGGATCTGTTTATCCGAAACTGATTTTTCCGGATCAAAGAAATTAACAGCCCGCCTGTTTGTAATCAAATTTTTAAAATCCATGGCCATCCTCCTTTTCCATTTCGCAATATGAAAATATTCCAAAAACAGGAATACGATCCTTCAACTCTTTTCACTCTATAAATATCAAATTGCATGCCAGATGCAATATAATTAAAAATATAATATAATACATATAGTTATAAGAAACAGCCAAAATACATGTTGAATAAAACATGAGACAATGTGTCTCCTTTGCCGGGCATGATACAGTCTTTGGATGATCAACAGGCGTCCAGGACAGATGATATTCAGAAGAACATGGAAAAGAATCTGATATGTTTGCACCATGCTCATAAAATTATCTTTTAAAATAAATCATATAAATCTATAATACAAAATCTGTTTGCATGCATGCAATTAATATGATAGCAGTGTTCCCATCAATAAGACAATTATAATAAGGACAGGTTCATATGGTTTTGAATATCCCCAGAAATGAGGTAGATCAGATTCTATTCAACACCATGGCAGCCATCTATCAATTTGAACGCCAGAAAGTCCAGCTTTTCGGAATCAATTACGAAGCTTTCTATCTCCTTCATTTTCTCAGGCGTCGATCCTCAGCGAAAATGAGAGAGATTGCAGAAGAGATGAATATCCATATCAGCACCGCAAGCCGTACGGTCGGACGATTGGAAAAACGAAATCTGGTTTCCCGTAAAAAGGACCCGGTCGACAAGCGAAGCATACTGGTTTCTCTGGAGCCGGAAGGAGAAATTGTGGTCAAGGCTTCAGAGGATCATTCCTTTGAAACCATTTCAAAGAATCTGGAAGGGTTAAGCGATGAAACCATTCAGGCAATCATCACGACCGCTGTTCACTTTCATCAGATACTTAGGATTCCTGTAATGAAATCTTATACTGGTGAATCTGTCTGAATCCGGAAAAGAACAGGAGCCATGACAGAAGGAATGCCGGACAATGGAAAACAGTATTAATCAAGGAAATACAATATATTCTATAACCGTTTTCAGTTTACAAGAAAGGAGAATTTTAAAATGGGCCTGATAGCGAACCTGTTATACATCCTCGGCATTGGAGTGGTCATCATGATCACCCTGAATATTATCAATGTGCTGCAAGCCGGCAGTAAAAAACCGGATGGCCGGACAATGGAACAGATCCTGGGAAAGAAGCCGGAGAAAGCCACCTATGAGGATATGGAAAGACTGTCTCGAAGCGAAAAAATGCAGCTTTTTTATGCTGCCTCAACACCCGAGCTCAATGAATTCAATGGTGAATACCAGGCAAAGCTGTTAAGCGGCGGTGTCCTTGGAGGGTCTTCGGCATTTTTTACGCACCATGTATTTCCGTACGGGAAATTGACGCTGAACACCAAGTGGGTTGGAAAAGGCTTTCAGAGTACTGGCGCAAATTCCGGAATCGGTTATAATATTTTTACACAACAAAATGGCAGAACCCTCAGGATCCGGATAATCGATACCTCCATGGTGCCGACAAAAATCGGGAAGGATGGAAAGCGTTCCTTTCAGATCAACTACAGCCGGTTAAACAGCGGAATGATTCATTCTATGCGGGATGAAGTCCGGAAAATAAACAACAACCTCTATATTGGTGCCGGATATATGGGTCTTGGCGGCGGTTCAATGAACCCGGCCCCGTTCGCGCTCATCGGTCCTCCCAAACCCTGGGTAGGTGCAGATAAGTAAGGAATGATATTTTTTTCTCTCGCTGGAGATATTTCAAAAATGGAAACAACACAGGAAAAACCCACTGTAATTGTCAAAAGATGTGAAACATATGACCAGGCCAGAATCATGGAAATTTTTCAAAACGGCATGGCAGAACTTGATTTCAAGCCACGTGGAAAAGTTTTTGTTAAACCCAATGTGGTGTTTTCCACAAAAGATGGGAAATATGGTTCAACAGCTTACACAGACACCGCTGTTATCGGAGGCTCTTTGCTGGCCCTGTCCAGAACAAAAGGGGTTCGGCGTGTTGACATGGGAGAAAAAACAGCCATTGGTTACCCTACCCGCCTGACATTTAAAAACGCAGGATATTATGATGTGCTTAAAACCATTCAACCACAAACCGAGGCTCCGGTCCGAATATTCTGTATTGATGAACATCTAAGGGACAGGGTTTTTGTTGGCGGGAAAGTCCATGACACCCTGAAGATCTCCCGAAAAATGGCCAGGGCGGACTGTAAAGTATATCTCCCAAAGCTGAAATGCCATTGCGTCAGCTCCATGACCGGCGCGGTAAAACTCAACATCGGAATCTGTTCAGATGACGAACGGGCTATCCGGCACGACTTCCTGCTGAATGACAAAATTGTCGATCTTCTGGAGGTGGGCATCCCGGATTTTATCATGATGGATGCCATTGACGTGGGTGTCGGGAATGAAGCAGTCCCGACCCCCCGGAAACTCGGATTGATCATCATGGGAACCAATCCATTAGCCGTGGATCTTGTTGGTGCCAGATTATTGGGATTCAATCTGAAAGATGTCCCGTACCTGCAACGGGCTGTAGAGCGCGGATATACACCATCGGACATCAACGATATAAGGATCACCGGCGATCTGCATTCCGTTGAAGACCTGGATAAAGCAGCAGAAAGGCTCCTTCCCTATGATGATGAATATTTCAGATGGCAGAATATTGAAAAGGATCTGGCAAGGCTTAACTGCCCCATCCGGTTTTACTGGGGATATACTCATCGCCGGGAGCAGAAAAAATGCATGACCGGATGCATCATGGGTATCAAAATGTTTTTCGGATTCCTTGAGCGATATGCCGGAGCAGAAGCGTTTAAGAATGCAAAACCAGCGGTTATGGTAGTCGGCGAAATTCAAGAAACGATTGACGCAAAAAGGCAAGAGGTTTTCATGATTGGAAGCTGCTCCAGAGCAACAATCGTGAATGCAAAAAAAATTACCAAGATCGATAACTGCTTTACCACAGCCGTTGATCTGGCCCAGACCATCCGGGGGAGGCTCGGTATACCAGCACCCATCCTGGATGCAGAGGAGGTTCTGCCTCTGATCAAAAATTTTGCTATTGCGTCTGTTATGAAACTGATCAGTTTCAGATATTTTCAGGATATCGGCTTTTTTCTCAAGAGAGGATTGCAGAAACGGATTTAATACCCTTCTCTTCCAATCCACTTTGACAATATCCCTGAAACCCTTTATTTTAAAAGGCACTTAAAAACAACAGAATCAAAACTGCCAAATGGCTGATAGCCTAACCGGCTGACAGGGCGACCGCTCTTTTGACCACCGTCAGAATCATTTTAAACCGTGATACAGCTAAAAGCGCATGAGGGACATCTGCCGGCATCACAACAACCTGGCCGGTTTTGGCTGTGATCTGCTTTTCCCCGATTGTAATCAATGCCTCCCCGTCCAGAATCTGTACCATGGCATCACCGGATGCAGAATGGGCGCTGATTCCTTCTCCTTTGTCAAAAGCAAACAGCGTAATACCAACAGTCTGTTTGTTTGCCAGTGTCCGGCTGACCACACGACCTTCTTCATAATTCACCAGTTCCAATATATCCAGTGGTTCTGAAAACGGAATGTTTTTGATCAACTGTTCTTTCTCCATGATACCTCCTATCCTTATTGTTTAACCTCACATTTACTTCAGTTTCTCATACAATTCTTGAAATGGATTTGACCTGAATCAAAAAACATGAATTAAATTTCAAACTGTCGAGCCAATTTCAAAAGTCTGTTGTTGTAGTTCCGGCGAAAGCTGGACACGAAGCAAAGCGTAACAATATCTAGTATTTTCAGTTCTTTTCTGGACATGGGCTTTCGCCGGTGTGACGCTTTTCAATCATTTTGAAATTGGCTCTATTTTTTTCTAATAAAGAAAAACACTCAGTTCATCCACCAGCCTTTTTCCATCTTCCCCCAGTACCCAGTGTCCGACATTTTTTAAAAAAATCACCCGGCAGGCAGGGATTTTAGGTACAATTCTTTTGATCGAAGAAAGCGGAACCACTCTATCCTGTTCGCCATGGATCAGAAGTGTTCTGGACCGGATTCCAGGATAGGAGGAAAGCAGCCCGGGAAAGTCAGGTATCTCCTGCATAAAGGTGAGTAGTGCCTGCCTTGTACCGATGATGCTGTTGATCTGTTGATAGCGTTTGTATTGTTGATTTTCCGGAAAGAAGTAAGAAAGAATAACCAAAGGCATGGTCAGCATGATCTCGCCGCCTCCGGGAATATAATAGACCAGGGATCGAAGTGGCAGATCGGTAATATCCATCGGAGAAAGGCTGGAAATGAGAACAAGCCGGTCAACCTTTTCCGGATATCTGGCTGCAAAAACCGCAGCTACGGAACCACCCAGAGAAAAGCCCACCACAGATGCCTCAGATATTCCCATGCTGTTCATTGTATTGTTTACCTGTTCTGCCCATAGGGGGAAATCATAATGCCAGTCTTCTCTCCTTTCACTGAACCCCATACCAAACAGATCAATGCAGATGGTTCGACGATTTTCCGGAAGATCGCTGAAGATGGTCTGCTCCCAATTATCCGTACTGCCTGCAAAACCATGCAGGAATATAACAGGCTTTCCATTGCCTTTTTCGATGAAATGAACGCGGTCTCCATTGACATTGATCCATTTCCAGGGAATTTCTGTCAAAAAGTCTTCCAGCTTATGGGTTTCTATTTTTTGAATCGCATGATTCGAAACAAAGTATAGTACAATGTGCAACAAGAGGAGGAGTGTGAGGAAAATGAGGCTGGCTTTCACAATTCGTTGAACCATCTTCCGGAGAATGCGGTTTTCTGACATTGTGTTCTCCTGACTTTTTACCATGACACTCAAAAGAAAAACCCCGGAAAAACCGGGGTTTTTTCGTCAACAGTCTGACCGTATTACAGATTCAGAAGATTATACTACCGGTCGTGGTAAAACCTTGGCTCGTTCGGCGATCTCCGGAACTTTATGTTCCCATTCAATGGCCATCAAATGTACGCCAGCAACCCCTTTCATTTCCTTGAATTCCTGAATCTGCTCGCAGGCAATCTCGATTCCCAGATCCGCTACCTTGCCTTTTTCAGCGCCCTGAAGCCTTTTGATAATCTCATCCGGCACATCCATTCCAGGTACTTTGGATGCCATATATTTGGCCATACCAACACTTTTCATCGGGGTTACACCGGCCAGAATATATGTTTTTTCCGTAAGGCCCATATCCACAGCACGTTTTATCCATTCCCGCATTTTCTTCATATTAAAAACGCATTGGGTTTGAATAAAATCCGCACCAGCAGCTACTTTTTTGGCAAGCCGATGGACTCTCCACTCAAAAGGTTCAGCAAAAGGATTTGCCGCAGCACCGATAAAAAGTTTCGGTGGTACATCAATATTTGCACCGCCCAAAAATTTACCTTCATCCCTCATGGTTTTCACCATATTCACAAGCTGCATGGAGTCAATATCAAATACCCCTTTTGCGGTTGGATGATCTCCGAATTTCTGATGATCTCCGGAAAGACAAAGCATATTCTTGATTCCAAGTGCATACGCGCCCAAGATATCCGCCTGCATCGCAAGACGGTTCCGGTCACGGCATACCATCTGGTAATTGGGTTCAAGTCCCTCTTCGATAGCGATCAGCGCTGCTGCCCAACTGGCCATTCGAACCATGGCGGTCTGATTATCTGTGATATTCACCATGTCGACATTCCCGATAAGCGGTTTTGCCTTTTCCCTGACATGTTCAGCATTTGCACCACGAGGGGGACCCAGCTCACCTGTAAATGCAAAGTGACCGGCTTCCAATATTTTTTCCAAATTGCTTTCTGATTTCATATCCACTTCCCTCTACTGTTTTTCCGGTTTTTTATAGCCAGGTTGAATCAATGTTCTAGGCACCTGATTTTCCCAATTCTGTGCCGGGGTAAATCTTGTGATACAGTCCAGACGGCCCTGTTTTTCAAGACGCTCGTAAATCATAAACCATGCACACGGCTGATCATTGGAGATTTCACAATTGCCTTTGTTGGTTCCGCCACAAGGACCGTTATAAAGACCTTTGGCACACATGGTCACGGGACAGATACCGCCTGTATCACCCAGCACGCAATTGCTGCATGACCTGCATCGTTCTTCATACCAGCCAATACCCTGATTTACGCCAATAAAAGTTGTATTTACCGCCGGCAGTACAGGTATCTGCGGAAATCTTTCAGCCAGAAACTGAATCCCGGCTCCGCATGCCATGGAAAGGATCGCATCGAAATCACCGACCATGGAATCAAAAGCCTCCAGATATTCACGGTCACATTGTCTCTCAATGGTATGTCCTCTTAACTCCACGGGATTGTCTTCCATTCTCCGTGCCATGTCAAGCTCGGTCTTGAGGATGTCGACTTCTTTCTCACCACCGGTCAGGCAGACAGCCACACAGGTTCCACAGCCAGCAACCAGAACTTTTTTATACTCTTTTACAAGTTCTTTTATTTCTTCAAAGGGTTTTCTTTCGGCAACAATCATCTGCCCCTCCTGTTAAAAATCAACTGCAATATTTCCATTTTACATTTCTGACTCAGGATGAAAAACATTCACTTCCTTGAGATCATCTCCCAGATATGCACGCTCATTGGGTCCCAGAATTCCAAGGGCAAGGCAAAGAATCGTCCAGAAATGAACAACCTGATAGTGACCTCCAAAGTGTTCACTGAGTTCATGAATCTGTGCATGACAATTGTGACATCCTGCAACACAATATGTGGCTCCGGTTTCCTTGATCTGTGAATCCTTGATTTTTCCATATTCAAGGCGCTGTTCCTTGAATCCGGATTGAAGGAATCCACCACCACCACCACAACAGTAGTTATTGGATTTGTTCGGAGTCATGTCTATAAAATTCTCTTCCCCGACACATGCCTTTAATGCATATCGAAGGTCTTCTGCAATCGCATCCCCAAAACTTTTTCGAACGATCTGACAAGGATCCTGAATGGTAAATTTTATTTTAAGATCCTTGTTCCAGTCAGAACTGGGTTTCAGTTTTCCTTCACGGATCCATTTCGCATAATATTCATAAATATTTTTAACTTCAAAGTTATGCTCTATTTTAAATCTTTTCAGTCCGGCCCGGACTGAGAATGTAATGTGCCCTCATTCCGTGTTGAGATACGTTTTGCATCCCAACTCATGCATCATATCTGTCTGTTTATGAAGCATCTTTTTCCAGTTTTCGGTATCTGCGATAAACAAACAGTAGTTTTCAGCAGCCCATGCTTTGCTTCCATAGGTCCAACTTTCGCCTGCAAGATGGAGAATTTTCCACAATGGAACCATTTCATCCGGCTCCGTCACTGGCTCTCTGGAATTTTGATTCAAAAAGAACTCTGCACCTTTTTTATCAATAGGTGCTTCCATATCAGCGAACTCCGGCTGTGCCTCCCGGTATTCTCCCAGAACATCCTCAACCACAAATTGGAAATCCTCAACACTGGTGCCCATGGCACTCAGGGTTTCCCCCTTCATGGCCATATCACATGAAGCCACGATTCCCTTTGGTCGCTGATCTCTGGGCCTCCTTGACCTGATATTAAAAATCAGCTGGGGAATGTCAATCTTCATCGGACATACATAGATACATCGCTGACACATAGTGCACATCCACGGCCAGTCGGATTTCATGATCTCCTCATCCATCCCAAGGGCTGCCATCCGAAGGAATTTCCTTGCATCCATCCCCACTAGTCCCGTTGCCGGACATCCGGATGAACAGGCGCCGCAGGTCAGGCAGGCATTCAGATTTCCACCATCCGGCAGAATCTCCTTGACCATATCCATTATGGTACTCTTCTTTTTCTTACCGCCAAGCTTTATTGCTCCCTCAGCCATAATCTGCTCCTCTTCATAAAATAATTAAATTATCCTACTTATGTTTCAAAGGATTCGGTCCGAGCTTCCTTATATGCTCTGTCATTTCTTTTGCATATGCAGCAAAAGTCGGGCCTTCGCCGGATGAAAGATTATACATTCTTGCTCTTCCACCAGTGATCCCGATTTCATCGAGTAGGGTGTTGACATATTCAATTCTTTCCCTGGCCCTGAAGTTACCCTCGTTGTAATGGCATGATCCTTCGAGGCATCCTACCGCATATACCCCGTCTGCGCCCTTTTGAATGGCTCTCAGCAGATACATTACATCCACTTTTCCGGTACAGGGAACCCGAATAATTTTCACATTTGAAGGATAATCAAGCCGCATGGAACCTGCCAGGTCCGCCGCTGAATATCCTCAGTATTCACAGCAAAATGCTATGAGAGTCGGTTCAAAATCAACCATTACATTCCTCCTGCCAATAGCGCATCAATCTTACAGGTTATCTGTTCATCATTATAAAAACCGAGCTGAATTGTCTGTCTGGGACATGCACCGGCACACGCGCCACATCCGTGGCACATGGCCTCATCAATCTCAATCACCTTTGTCTCCGTGTTGAATGCCGGAACATTAAAGGGACAGGTTCGGAGGCATGTCAGACATTTTACACAGTGCTGTGTATCCACCTTTGCCGTAATGGCGGAAAGTTTGATTTCCGGCTTGGCCAGGAAAGTCACAGCTCTTGACGCGGCTGCCTGGGCCTGGGAAATGGTCTCTGTAATCAATTTCGGGCCATGCGCTGTGCCGCACAGGAAGATACCTTCACCAGGCATATCAACCGGGCGGAGCTTGACATGGGCCTCCATGTAATAGCCCTCCTGGTTGGAATTTAACTTCATGATGCCGCTCAGCTTTTTGGTGTCCGAAGGCCTCATTCCAGCACTGAGGGTCAACAGATCCGCCAGGATCTCCACTTTCTGCTGCAAGACATGATCCGTTGTTATGACAGAGATGTGATCTCCTTCTACCTTTACTTCAGGTGGATCATCTGAATTAAACCGCATGAAAATAACACCAAGATCCCTCGCTGCTTTATAATAGTCTTCCATCAGGCCGTAAGTACGGATATCCCGGTACAGTATAAAAACCTGTGTATCCGGGTTCTGCTTTTTAATGACCAGGGCGTTTTTCACTGCGTTCTGGCAGCAGATCCTGGAACACTCCTGCATATTTTCATTCCGTGAGCCAACACACTGAATCATGACTACGGTTTCCAGATCCGCAGTTCCCTTACCTTCCAGCAGATCTCCCAGCTCAACCTGGGTGATAATTTTATCACTCTCACCATACCCATACTCTTCGGGTTTGTATTCAATGGCACCGGTAGCAACAACAATTACGCCATGTTCAATGTTTCTGGTTTCCCTGCCCTTTCCAACCGCCACATCGGTTTTAAAATTCCCTTTGTAACCGCCAAATCCAATAACTTCCGTATCCAGAAGAACCTCAACCTTGTCATTGGCCTTTACCTCGGCGGAAAGCTTTTGGATATAATCCTGAATATCCCCGCCTTCAATGGTATGATGAAGTTTCCGGGCAAAACCTCCAAGCTCCGGTTCTTTTTCGATCAGGACAACCTCAAAATTCTGTTTCCCAAGATTCAAGGCTGCATTCATCCCTGCAATACCGCCGCCGATTACCATTGCACGGTGATTCACCGGTATCCTTTTTTCCTGCATCGGATAAAGAGTCGCAGCGCGACTGACGGCCATTCTCACGAGATCTTTGGCTTTCTGTGTTGCAAG
Source organism: Desulfobacterium sp. (assembly GCA_013824585.1). Lineage (GTDB taxonomy): Bacteria > Desulfobacterota > Desulfobacteria > Desulfobacterales > SURF-7 > QZKS01. The sequence goes on from PNOB01000014.1 coordinate 17,927, forward strand.
TTCCGGGCTTTTAGAATGAATCCAGGAATTCTGATTCCGGATATTAGCCATCTCAAACAGATACCGGTTAAGGCCGCATGCTTCCAGAGTTTCCATGAACATGGCTTCATGAGTCTTGGGACTGCAGGATGCCACAATCACGCGGTTCAGTTTATGCTCAATGATCTTTTCCTTGATCTTTTCCTGGGTATCCTGGCTGCATGTAAACAGATTGGAATCAGCAAACACGACATTGGGTAAAGATGCCGCATATTTCTGAACAGCCGGCACATTTACAATTCCACCGATATTGATACCGCAGTTGCAGACAAACACGCCGATTCTGGGGTCCTGTCCTGTTACATCGATCTGTTCGGGAATTTGAACGACTTCAATATCCTTGCCTCTGGACCCGGAAAGTTCGGAGCCTGCAAGACAGGCCGCAGCACAGGCTTCGGTAACCGAACCTGGGATATCCTTGGGTCCCTGAAAAACGCCGCAGGTGTAAATCCCTTTCCGGGAAGTTTCAACCGGCGCAAAAGGCTCTGATTTTGAAAAATTATAACGATCCAGATCAATATTGAGGCGTTTTGCCAGTTCAACGGCTGTATCCGGAATGGTCAGGCCAACGGAGAGTACGACCATGGAAAAGGTTTCCTCTTTCATCTCTCCACTGTCCGTGGCATACCGGACATTCAGATCTCCTGTTTCCCGATTTTCCGTAACCGTATGCACTCGGGCCTTGACAAACCGGACACCTGCTTTGTCCCTGGCACGAAGGAAGTACTTCTCATAATCCTTGCCAAAAGTCCTCATATCCATATTGAAAATCGCGCAATCCAGATCTCCGTGGATATGCTCTTTGGCGATCATGGCTTCCTTGGTGGCATACATACAGCATACAGAAGAGCAATAGCCGTTTCCGCAACGGTTTGTATCCCTGGACCCGACACATTGCAGCCAGGCAATACTCTTAGGCTCCTGCCGATCCAGAGGACGCATGACATGCCCGAAATAGGGGCCGCCTGCAGAAAGGATTCTTTCAAACCCGTCGGCAGTAACCACATTGGGATATTTTCCATAGCCCAGATAATCCAGTTGCGAAGGATCATAAGCCTTTGTCCCCGGAGCGAGGATCATGGAACCGACCGTAACTTCTGTTGCTTTTACCTTATCCGAATAGCTGATGGCTTTTGCAAGACAGACATTCTCGCACAAACCACATCCGATACAGGCATCCATATCAATGGCAAATGCCAATGGAACTGCCTGTGCATATTCAATATAGGTAGCCCGTCGATCATTGAACCCCTTGTTGATCATATTGACAGCAGATGCAGGACACCGCTTTGCACAGTCACCACACCCCGTACACTTTGACGGATTGATATAACGGGGATTATTTTGCAGGGTAACCGTAAAATTACCGGGCTCCCCGTCAACACCTTTGACTTCACTATTTGTAATCAGTTCAATGTTGTTATGCCGGCCGACCTCGACCAGTTTGGGTGAGATCACTCACATGGTACAATCATTGGTCGGGAATGTCTTATCCAGACGGGCCATCAGGCCGCCGATGGTAGGGCCTTTTTCAACCAGATACACCTTATAATCCGAATTGGCCAGATCCAGCGCAGCCTGCATGCCGGCAATACCGCCGCCAACCACCATCACTGATCCGCTTTTCTCATTTACCGTAACCGATCCCATTATGACTCCTTATAATGCTGCAAATGCGGCTGTGCTGTCCGTCATTCCCCTGAATTCCGCTCTGCCGGTTCTCTCCAGATCGGCCAGCAGATAGGAAATCCGTAATACGGCAAGTCCGGTTCTTTTGCTTATTTCTCTGACAGAAGAATAACCGTCTTTCATTGCAAGAATAATCAAATTGTTATGATACTCCCTTTCCAGTGCATGATCGAGCACTTCTTCGTATTTTGCCTCATCCCATGAGCGCCCGTAAACATCTCCTTTGGACGTGATTGACAATTCTTTACCCACCAGCCATCGAACCGATTCATTGTCCACTGTCAACCGGGCAGCCTCAATCTGCATACTGAATGCTTCCTGATCAAGAGGGCCAATGGCCTTTACAGCTGCGACCGTTCTTCGTGCAATATCGGCAAACCGCTGCGCTTCTGCCGAGGAAAGCCACTCCAGATGCAATCGATCCTTTCCGATACCGGCCAGATCCAGCAGTCTTTGTGTCATCTGAATTTTCTTTTCCGCGTTAACATTACCTTCCAGGTAATGGCAATCACCGAAATGTCACCCGGCCACCAGGACGCCGTCACATCCCTCTTTCAAGGCCTTTACCACAAAGGAGGGATCCACTCTTCCGGAACACATCACCCTCACGGTTCTCAAATTTGACGGATACTGCATCCGGGATACACCGGCCAGATCCGCTCCGGCATATGCACACCAGTTGCAAAGAAACGCTACAATTTTTGGCTCAAATTCTGCCATATTCCCACCCTTCGTATAATCTAATGGTAAACACATCCCGAATATTTATCCGGGTTAAACAATCCTTTGCTGTTTTCAAAGGATAGATATCCAATCATGTAAAATACTTCTATATTAAGCTGCCGCACAGATAGAGGCGATAATCTGCTCATCCTTAAAGTGAAGCATCATAATCGCTTTCTGAGGACAGGAAGCTGCACACAAACCACACCCTTTGCAAGATGCTGGAATATTTTTTGCCCGCTTGCCCTTTCCTTCTACCTCTTCCAAGGTAATTGCACTGAATGCACAGACTTCCGCACACAGACCGCACCCGATACATTTCTCTTCATTAACCTTGGACACCAGCGGAGATACCTGAATCGATGATTTCCCGAGAACAGTTGCTGCTCGTCCTGCTGCCGCCATTGCCTGGGCGATACTTTCATCCAGCGGTTTTGGATAATGAGCGAGTCCGCATACATACAATCCGTCTGTTGCGAAATCAACCGGGCGGAGTTTTACATGCGCTTCCATAAAAAATTTCTCTTCATTTACCGGTATCTTATAAAAAGCAGAAATTGCTTCATTATGATTCGCTTCAATTGCGGTTGCCAGATTAACGTAATCCGCCTCAATCTCAAGCATTTGCTGAAGTATCGGGTCAAACACCTTTACGCTCAGTCCATCTTTGATTTCTTCAACAACAGGTTTATTATCCAAAGAATAACGGATAAAGATAACACCCAGTTCTCTGGCTTTTTTATACAACACTTCCCGCTCCGCGTAAGCACGGATATCCCTGTACAGGATGTACACACCGGTGTCCGGCTTTTCCTGTTTTATGGTAACCGCCTGAGAAATGGATGATGTGCAACAAATTCTGGAACAGTAGGGACGTTCTTCCGTACGAGATCCAACACACTGAATAAACACGATGCTTTCTGCATTCTTCAGTTTCCCGGGATCCTTCTCCAGTTCATGCCATTTGGTTACACGCGGCGACTTTCCGTACAGGTATTCATCGGTTTCCGTTGCATGGGCACCGGTTGCGATAACACCTGCTCCGTGCTTAATGGTTTTACTTGAACCATTTGTTGTAACGGTAGTCTCAAAATTGCCAACAAAGCCGGATGCCGCTGTCACCTCGGAATTCAACAGTACGCTGATATCCGGATGTTTCTCAACCTGTTTCACAAGTGAAGAAACAAACGCCTGTACATCTTCCCCTTTCCAGGTTTTTACAACATCTTTTGCCGATCCGCCTAAAACAGATGCTTTTTCAACGATCGTGGTTGGAAATCCCTGGTCAGCAAGACTCATTGCCGCGGTCATTCCCGCTACACCACCACCAACGACAAGAGCTGTTCTATCTACACCTACTGAAAGTGCTGGAATGGATTCCAGGAGCGAAGCGCGTGAAACAGCCATTTTCACAAGATCTTTGGCTTTTTGTGTTGCCAGCTCCTTGTTATTGGAATGAACCCAGGTGCACTGATTCCGGATATTGGCCATCTCAAACAGATATGGATTTAAACCTGCGTTCCGGATCGTCTCCTGAAACAATGGTTCATGAGTTCGAGGTGTACACGCAGCGACAACAATCCGATTCAGTTTTTTCTCTCTAATCACCTCAACCATTTTTTCCTGAGTATCCTGACTGCAAGAAAACAGATTCTGGTCTACAAAAGCCACACCAGGAAGATTTTTTGCATATTCCACAACAGCCGGCACATCAGCGACTCCGCCGATATTCACACCGCAGTTACAGACAAACACACCGATTCTGGCATCCTGACCTTCAACGGAAGTTTCTGCCGGAAACTTCTTGGCTTGAACCTGTGTTCCCCGTGCAGATGAAAGTCCGATACCGGCAATGCAGGCGGCAGCACTGGCTTCCATCACAGACTGGGGAATATCCTTACAACCCTGAGCTACTCCGGCAACAAACACACCTGGTCTGGAGGTGCTTACCGGTGTCATCTCGTTTGTCTTGACAAATTTATACTCATTCAGCTCAATACCAAAGGTATCTGCCAGATCTTTCACTGAGTCGGAAGGTTCCATGCCAACCGAGAGAACAACCATATCAAACTGTTCATTCACAATTTCTCCGGCTTCTGTCACATACCGGAGATCAAGGGTGCCGGATTCATCCTTTTCCGTAATACTGTGCACCCTGGAACGGACAAACTTTACGCCATCTTTTTTCGCCCGTTCATAATATTTTTCAAAATCCTTGCCATGCGTTCTCATATCCATGAAAAATATCGTGGGCTCAAAATGTTCACCAATGTGTTCTTTTGCAATTACAGATTCTTTGATGGCGTACATACAGCAAACACCGGAGCAATATTCATTGGCACATTTATTTGAATCCCGTGAACCCACACATTGAAGCCAGGCGATTTTCTCCGGTTCTTTATTATCAGAGGGTCGCAATACATGACCTGCAGATGGTCCTCCCGCAGAAAGAATTCGCTCAAACTCAATGCTGGTAACAACATTGCGATACTGCTTATGCTGGTAATTATCCAGCTTATCCGGATTAAACGGTTTCAAGCCCGGTGTCAGAATCACAGACCCCACATTTATCGAAACGATTCTCTCTTGTTCAGCATGTGTTTCTATTGTAACAGCCTTGGCCGTACATGCAGATAAACACTGATAACACTCACAGCACCCGCCGCAATCAAGGCATCTTGCAGCTTCTGCCTGGGCATCTTTCTCATCCACGGCAAGAGCGACTTCTTCAAAATTAGAAATCCTTTTTCTGACATCCAGTGTGGGAATCTTCATCCGCTCCTGAACAGGCTCATTTTCAGGTACCGGCACCCAATTGTCTCCCATTGCCGGTTCATCCTGCCACTCTTTTGGTAATTTTTCCCCCTGAAGGTATTGTCCAATATATCTGGCAGCTCTTTGTCCGGCTTCCACAGCTTCGATAACCGTTGCAGGACCGGTAATCACATCTCCGCCGGCAAAAATCCCGTCATCATTTGTCTGGAGCGTTTCCTGATTCACCTTTACGTTGTTCCATGTGGTTGTCTCAACAATGGAATCCTTTCCCAGAAACGACAAGTCCGGTTCCTGACCGATTGCGGGTATGATGTGGCTTGCATCAATGGTAAAATTGGACCCCTCAACTGGAACAGGTTTTCGCCTTCCGGTTGAATCCGGTTCTGTGAGTTCTGTTCGGATGCACTCAATCCCAGCAACCCGGCCTTTTTCATTCAGAATTTTTACCGGAGCCGTTAGGAAATGAATTTTGATTCCTTCTTTTTCCGCCTCTTCCACTTCTTCCGGTTCCGCCAGCATTTCGGAACGGGACCTGCGATAAATGATATGCGCCTCTTCTGCACCAAGCCGCAGCGCGACACGAGCTCCATCCAGAGCAGAATGTCCGCCACCGATCACAATCACCTTGCCGTTTACTTTCTTCAAATTTCCAAGATGTACTTCCCGAA
>PNOB01000015.1 GCA_013824585.1 Desulfobacterium sp.
GACCGGTGTCAGAATGTCTGCCCGCGAAACGCAGCATGGCTGGCAAAGGATCTTTCACCAAATCTGAAGGTAGCCGTCAAAGAAAAGGATTTTCAGCTCTCCGATTTATTGCACATGGATAAGGTTTATTTTGAACAGAAAATCTGGCCTCATATGTTTTATATGTCATCTCAGGATATATGGCGATGGAAGATGAACGTTGCACGGGTCATGGGAAACACCAATGATCGCGGTTTTACCACGGATCTGGTCAAAGCGTTTGAGGAGAATCCGGACGACCGGGTAAGGAGCATGATTGTCTGGGCACTGGGAAAGCTGGGAGGGGAAAAGGCCAGACAGGCACTGGAGCAGTTTCTGGTAAAAAGTGAGGGAATTGTACTTGAGGAAGTCCGCAGGGCGCTGGCGTGATTCCAGAAGATGGTTTTTAAAAAATCAATAGGCTGGCCGGAAACGAACAGCGGTTCAGCAGGACAAGGAAGAAGAGAGATGAAGTCAATACATCCGACAGAGCAGCAGATAAGGGAATTTCTGGCAAAAAAGGAAAGTGGTCCGATCGTCATGATCAATCTGCTGAAGTTTAAAAAAGAGGTTGATTCTGATGGAAGCACAAGCGAGGATCGATATGACCGGTACATGATCCATGTTGCGCCGATACTCAAAAACCTGGGCGGACGTCTGCTGTGGATGGGATCAGTCGATCAGGTGTTTATCGGATCGGAAGAAGAAGACAAATGGGATCGGGTCCTGCTGGTTGAATATCCTTCACGAACCAGTTTTTTCCAGATGATTTCAGACCCGGCCTATCTGGAGATACATAAGGATCGGGAAATCGCACTGGAGAGGTCTGCACTGCTTCCCAGCACAACCATGATGAGTATGATTTCATGAAAGAGACTCTATCCACATCAGGATCGAAATCTACTGCACCAGCCGCTTGTTTCCCTCCCATATCTTGGCTGCCTTGGGTGTGACCGTGAGATATCGGAGCCATGGATGGCTGTTTACATGTTCCGGATTCATCTGGAGTTCCCGGCTGTGTTTAAGAATGGGCGGCACCATCTTCTTAATGTCACCGTCAATGTCTTTTGCAATGGCAAAGGATGTGGCCCGAACGGCGGTGTCCACCGCATTCCGGCTGTACTCCTGGGACTTGGCCAGGGTATGCATGGCTTTGGTCGGATTGTGGAAGCCCACACTGTTTTCCGCGGAAACATAATCCCAGAAAAACTGCCCCTTGCGGCACCATTCCCGGGCTTCTATCATCATGTCCTCATAATTCGCCGGTTTTTCCCCCTGGTATTCGGATGCCAGCCGGATGGCTTCGTGCGCCCTGACCGAGATATCCTGGGCCGTCAGCAACTGCTCCCAAACCTTGTGCTGGGTGAAGAGCACCCGTTCCCGGAGAAAATCAGGCGTTTTATCCGTATGACACTGACGGCATGCCTTGAGATCCGGATCCTTGAGCGGTGAGGTCCAGTGGTGGGTGGATATCTTTTTCTTCCCATCCAGCCGGATGTAACTCATGTGACAATCGGCGCAGGCGACACCGGCAGCCCCATGTACACCGTTGGACCACATTTCATATTCCGGGTGCTGAGCTTTGAGCATAGGGGTGTTGGATACCGGGTGGGTCCAATCCACAAAGTTACCCTCGAAACCCTTTGTGGTGGAATCGCCGTGGGTTTTGTAATAGGTGTAGATCTCTTCCGGATCAAGTCCCTTGGTCCAGGGAAAGACCGGTTTTTTGGCTGGACCGAAGCTCTTTGCCTGGAAATAATATTCCACATGGCACTGTCCGCAAACCAGGGCACGCTGTTCATTGCGCTGCATCTTCTTGAAATCCTTGCCCTGTCCAACCAGGTAGTCCTTCAGCGGTACGCTGTAAAGTCGTAATTCCATATTCCGGGGATCGTGGCAATTGGCACAACCGATGGTGTCGTCATCCAGATCGACTTTCTCTCGAAACAGGTTGAAATCCTTTGCCCAGAAATCATCCCCGTCATTTTTCAGGAACACGTTCATTCTGGGGGTTTTACAGTTCATGCAGGTGGCGGGAAGTCCTGCCTTCTCGTCATATCGGTTCAAACGGTCAATGTGCAGGATATCCTTCAGCGCATAAGTATGCCCCCGCGCAGCCCGGTATTCATAACTGAAGGGATACCCCAACCAGAGATTTTTCAGATAAGGTTGTGCATGCTTATACCCTTCCGGAAGGGGGTTGACATTGTCATGCTTGTTGTAGGCCACGGATCCGTTGTACTCGGTCATGATCTCCGATTCATTGTTCCGCTTATAGGTCTCGTATTGCAGTGGAAATTTCGATTGAAAGGTGGAGTTACGGATCTCTTCTTCGGACAGGCCGGTCTGATACACTGGCGGTTTCGGTTCGGAAACATCCGTACATCCGGCAAAAAGCGAAAGGCATGCAAGGATCAGTACAAGAACGAAGGGGATTGCTGGTTTATGCATCGGCGGCGCTCCTTTTGGCTATGGATATTTTCGGAGTATGGGGAACATGGCGGTGGCAGTCCGTGCAATGGGCCTTGACGGTCATGTTCACACTTTGGATGACGGCGCCATGGCATCGTAAGCAGTTTGCCTGGACAACCTCAAGTGTTTCGGTATTGGCGTGAATCAGGTCCGGGATGTTTCCGGATACGGTTGCAAAAACATCACGAATACATTCTTTTGTTTTAAACGGTATTTTGGCCGGCAGGGCGTGGGGTGCGTGGCATTCATTGCAGGCCAGCTTAGCATGAAGCGATCTAGCGTGGGTCAGGGCTGCCTCGGACATGGAATGGCATCGGCCGCAGAACCCGGCCTGATCCGTTGCGGTCATGGCAAGGGATGACCCGATGGTGATTCCTGCACCGACAATCAGTGCCAGGATGACAATAGGCCGGGTTCCGTTCCCTGATTTTTCCTGTAAAATCATAGTCTCTCCTTATTGGACGATTGCACTGCCGTCTCGGCTTGAATTACTGCTGTTTTCAGGCAACCGGCCGGTTTCCAATGAACAGCCTTGGTTTATTACCGTCTTTACCTGAAAACGTTGCTCGACTCATACTCAAATACTGTTTTCGTGTCAAGAAGATTGTGAATACAATATCTTAAACTTGTTTCCGCAACTATAGACAGCTTCGCTTTCCATGGCTACGGTTCTGGATTTACGTTAGATGGCTTATATTTTCCGGAAGGATCGATGATATTTTTCGATCAGGTCAAGATAAGCCTGTATTCCAAAAGCCATCATTTCTCGATGGCGGTCGGTAACCTCTTTCATGAAAATGGCCGGAGAGTCGGCAAAGCTTTTTCCGGACGGGATTGTCTGATTTCTTCGAACCATATGGAGATATCCGGAAAAAGTCTGAACAAAATTTTTATTGTTGTAAATGATGTTATAAAATGATATTAATACAGCGTATCTTAATAACAGATAAAATCTTCATTTCATGAACATACCTTATTAATTTCTATCAAACAAAGATGGTCTGAGAACCAAAAAGCTGGAAAGTTGTTTTCATTCCACGTTGTAATCAGAAGGGTGTCATAATGGAAAATAAATCAATTTTTAAAAACTGGGGGACATTTAAGAAAGGCATAGATGCCCAGAGCATTCAGCTTTCTTTTGCCAATCATCTCGAGTATTCGCTGTCCAAGGATAAATATACGGCAACATTGCGAGATCTATATCAGGCCATTGCACTGACAGTTCGGGACCGGATGATTGAGCGGTGGATCAAAACCCAGCAGATGTACCATGAACATGATGTGAAACGGATTTATTATCTTTCTGCCGAATATCTGATGGGACGGGTATTGATCAATAATCTGATCAATTCGGGTATGTATGGTGAAAGCTGGAAAGCCATGGCTGAACTTGGCATTGACATGACCCAGCTATCTGAAATGGAGCCGGACATGGGTTTGGGAAATGGCGGCCTGGGAAGGCTTGCTGCCTGTTTTCTGGATTCTCTTGCCACGATGGAACTGCCCAGTCATGGATACGGCATCCGCTACGAATTTGGTATTTTTGATCAGATTATCCGGGACCTGGGCCAGACGGAACTTCCTGAAAACTGGCTCAAGTATAACAATCCATGGGAAGTTCCCAGACCGGAGTATAGTTTTACCGTCCATTTCTACGGCTGGGTAAAGCAGACTCACATGCTGGACGGACGACTCAAGTCTGAGTGGACAGATACCAGTAACGTGATTGGTGTTGCTTATGACATTCCGATTGCCGGCTACCATACCCAGACAGTCAATACACTCAGGCTCTGGTCTGCAAGAGCCTCCAACGAGTTTGAACTGAAGTATTTCCAGCATGGCGACTATCTGCGGGCTGTGGAGGAAAAAAATATTTCCGAAAACATTTCAAAAGTTCTGTACCCCAATGATGAAATTTATGAAGGACGCGAACTCCGGCTCAAGCAGCAGTTCTTTTTTGTGTCCTGCTCTATTCAGGATATCATTCGCCGGTATTTTGCCGAGCATAACACCTTTGATGCATTTTCCGATAAGGTCGCCATCCAGATGAATGATACCCATCCATCCCTTGCTGTGGTTGAGTTGATGAGGCTCCTTCTGGATATTTATGACTTGAACTGGGAAAGGGCGTGGGAGATTACCACAAAAAGTTGTGCCTATACCAATCATACCCTTCTTGCCGAAGCAATGGAGAAATGGCCGATTTCTCTTTTCGGCAAATTGCTTCCCCGTCACTTGCAGATCATTTTTGAAATCAACCGGCGTTTTTTACGCGATGTCGCCACGATTTATATCGGAGACAAGGAACGTATCCGCCGCATGTCGATTATTGAAGAGGAAGGTGAAAAAAGGGTACGTATGGCCCATCTGGCAATTGTTGGTTCCCATGCAGTCAATGGAGTGGCAGCGCTGCATACACGGCTTTTGAAGGAACGGGAACTTCGGGATTTTGATCAGATGTATCCGGGGAAAATTACAAATAAAACAAACGGAGTAACCCCGAGGCGCTGGCTTCTGTCCATTAATCCCGGACTATCCGACCTGATTAGCAAACATATCGGAAGCGAGTGGGTAAAGAATCTGGATTTGTTACGCCAGTTGGAACCGTTGGCTATGGACGCTGCTTTTCAGAAGGTTTTTCAGAAAGTTAAGCGGAACAATAAGGTCAAATTGGCTGATTTGACCCTGACATTAACGGGTATAAAGGTTGATCCTTTATCGATTTTTGATTTTCAGGTTAAACGGATCCATGAGTATAAACGGCAGTTGATGAACATTCTCCATGTGATTTATTGCTGGCTGAAACTGAAGACCGTGTCTGATTTTAACCCGGCTCCCCGGACTTTTTTCTTTGGGGGTAAAGCAGCACCGGGGTATCTCGCGGCCAAGAGGATAATCAAACTCATCTGTCATGTCGCCGAAATGGTCAACCGTGATCCCTTTACCAGTCAGAAACTTAAGGTTGTATTTCTGCCCAATTACCGAGTATCCCTTGCTGAAAAAATTTTCCCTGCAGCCGATGTTTCCGAACAGATTTCGACCGCTGGTTTTGAGGCTTCCGGAACTTCCAATATGAAGTTTGCCTTGAACGGCGCTCTGACCATCGGCACCCTGGATGGTGCGAACATTGAAATCATGGAAGAAGTTGGAGCTGAAAATATCTTTATCTTCGGGTTGAACACGGAAGAGGTCGATGCGGTTCGCAGCCAATACGATCCATATTCATATTATCAGCGTGACCCGATTCTCAAAGAGACGATCGATCTGATTCAGAGCGGATTCTTCAATCCTGAGGAACAGGAGCTTTTCCATCCATTGGTGGAGCAGTTGATTCATCAGGATCATTACCTGATTCTGGCGGATTTTGAATCCTACCACCAGAGTCAGATGAAGATCAGTCAGCTTTATGTAGATCCGAGCGAATGGACCCATAAAGCCATTTTAAACATGATCCGTATGGGCAAGTTCTGTTCGGATCGAACCATCGCAGAGTACAATCGGGATATCTGGCACGCCAAACCCCTGACCATCCTTCCAAGCCAGACCGCAGAGGAAGAATAATGGACGATCGTCAAGGGGGATGGGAGTCTTTTATTGCAGCCTCTCATAGAGACAGTCTTCCGGATTCAATCCGGTTGTCTTTGAGGATATCGGCTTTCACTGCTTCTGGTAATATTTGCCTTGAAAGCTGTTTGAGAAAAGTTCAAGCACGATTCAGTTAAAAATCATTTCAAAAGGAGGCGACACAATGAAGGCACATTTTTTTGCATGGTTTCAGAAAAGATATTTTGGTATCATAATGATGGCTGTACTCCTTGGTTTTTTGTCAGTGCATGGTGCAAATGCGGAGGTCGCAAAAATCGGATTGAACTACCCGAAAACCGGGCCTTACTTGGTTGAGGGCCTGGATCAACTCCGCGCTGCGGAACTGGCTACCGAGGAGATTAATGCGGCCGGGGGAATTCTCGGACAAAAAATTGAAATCGTATGGCGTGATTCCCAATCCAAACCGGATGTCACGACGGTCAATGTAACCGAGCTGATCGACAAGGAAGGCGTCAAGATGGTTTTCGGCGGATCGGCCAGCAGTGTTGCCATTGCCGCCGGCAAGGTTTGCAGGGAAAAAAACCGTATTTTTTTCGGGACCCTTACCTATTCCACGGAAACCACTGGCGAAGAAGGCCATCGCTATATTTTTAGGGAGTGCTACGATGCCTGGATGGGCGCCAAGGTACTCTCTTCCTATATGAAGGAGAAGTTTGCAGGTAAAAAGTATTTATATATAACGGCGGATTACACCTGGGGAAGGACCACCGAGGCTTCGGTGCGGAAATTCAGCGGCACCGAGGATAAATCCGTGCATAAAGGGATGCTGACTCCTTTCCCCGCTGCCACGGAAGAGGATTTTAAGAAAGCCATCAGTTTCGCAAAAATGGTAAAGCCGGATGTTCTGGTGCTGGTGCTGTTTGGAAAAGACATGACTACGGCGGTCAGGATTGCGACAACCATGGGATTGAAAAAGGACATGCAGATCGTTGTTCCGAATATCACCCTTGGGATGGCCGAAGGGGGCGGCGCCAAGGTCATGGAGGGCGTTATCGGAGCCCTGCCCTGGGATTGGAAGATTCCGTATAAATATAATTACGCCGGAGGCATTCAGTTTGTTGAGAAATTCGCCGCCAAATATAACCGCTATCCCAGCTGTTCCGGTGCTTCGGCATATGCCATCCTTTACGAATACAAGGCCGCTGTTGAAAGAGCCGGAACTTTTGACACGCCAGCCGTGATCAAGGCTTTGGAAGGGCATGAATATACCTTGCTGAAAGACAAGCAGATTTGGCGGGATTTTGATCATCAGTCCGTCCAGACGGTATACGCTGTCCGCTGCAACCCGGAAGAGGTGGTCAATAAGGATAAGTTCAAACTGGATTATTTTGAAATTTTAAGTTCCATGCCCGGAGCGGAAGCTGTAAAAACCCGTGAGGAATGGAATGAGGCGCGTAAAGCAGCCGGTAAGCCGACTGAATACGAAAAATTGCCGGGCGAATAACGCGATCACCTCAACGATGTTGATTAACCGCTGAGCCGGCCGACGTAAAATTTTCGAACGGCTCGGCGGTTTGAAACGTAAACCGTAAAAAGGGAGAAATCCAATGAACTGGCTCATCAAATTGATTTCCGGCAGTTTGGGACGCAAAATTCTATTCGGTTTTTTATTGTCTCTACTCCCCATGCTGGCCATTGTCGGGGCGACCTATTATCCTGTCCGCGCAAGAACAATCGACAACAACATGCGGATTATGAAACTGATCATCGAAAGCAGCGCAGATGAAATAAATGGATTTATTGGAACCCAGGAAAGCCAGTTTTTAAAATGGACAGCCGAAGATGTCTTCGGGATGGCCATTGAATTCAATACAGTTCAGGAAATCGGTAACCATTTTAAGTCCTTGCTCGAAGGACAAAATGGATTTGCGCTCCTGCTGCTTGCGGATAAGACCGGAAAGGTGCTCGAAGCAATGGCTGGCGGATCTGCCAAAGGGAAAGCAACAGATGTTTTAAAAGGAGAAACCATTGAGGGGCTCTCCGGGCAAGTTGACATGCCTGACCGCAGTGCCGCGGCAGTAAAAACCGATTTCATGCAGCAAATTGGACAGAAGACAAATTTTACCTATGTTTTCAGATTCAAGACCAAGGATTCCAGCGGCAAGCCAAATGGCTTTTTCCTGGCTTATCTGGACTGGTCACATCTGCAATCTATTATCCTTGCTATAGAGAAAAAAATCAAAGCCAATGGTTATAATGAAAGCCAAATCACCATCATGGACATGATTTCCGGAACACCTGTTGCCCATTCAAATGAGGAGATGGTCGACAAGCAGTTGACCATTAACAAGGATCTGGATGAATGGCTGCATCAAAAAAGTACAGGCGATGTCCGCATATTCGATGTGGGAACGGTAAGTGATTTCGTCAGTTTTGCCCCACTTAAAAATGTTGCCGGGTTTTTTAACGGCAAGATTGATCCCAAGGAACAAGCGGACTTGATTTTTGCCATTTTCATTCCCACAGGCGAGGTAATGGGAATCATCCAAAGGATACTTTATACTTCGATCGGCATCGCTGTCGGCGGTTGTTTGCTGGTCATGTTGATCGGTTTTTTCATTGCTCGTTCTATCACCAAACCGATCGGCAAAGCCCTGAATCTGGCTAAGGCCATCAGCACCGGCGATCTTTCCCAGCGGCTCAACATGAGACAAGCAGATGAAATCGGACATCTGACAAGCGCGTTGGACATTATGGCCAATGGACTGGAAGAAAAAGCAAAAATGGCCGATAAAATAGCATCCGGTGATCTTTCAAACGAGGTGAAGATTCTTTCCGACAAGGATATCCTTGGTAAGGCACTCCATACCATGGTGCGCAGTTTTAGTGAGATTATCGCGGAACTGCAAACTGCCAGCGACCAGGTGGATAGCGGCGCCGGACAAGTGGCCGCTTCCAGTCAATCCCTGTCGCAAGGGGCGACAGAGCAGGCTTCGGCCATCGAAGAAATAACCAGCACCATGACCGAAATCGGCTCCCAAACCAAAACCAATGCAGAAAACGCCACCCAGGCCAACCAACTTGCTACGGGTGTAAAAAATGCCGGCAATCACGGAGCTGAACAAATGACCGGCATGATCAAGGCCATGGATGCCATCAGCGATTCCAGCTCACAAATTTCAAAGATTATTAAAACCATTGATGCTATTGCATTTCAGACCAATCTGCTGGCCTTGAATGCAGCCGTTGAGGCGGCGCGTGCCGGCAAACATGGCAAGGGATTTGCGGTCGTGGCTCAAGAGGTCCGTTCGCTGGCGTCACGCAGTTCAAAGGCGGCCCAAGAAACAGCCGAACTGATCGAAGGATCTATACAAAAGGTTGCTAATGGGAGCGCCATTGCCGAAAAAACGGCTAAAGCACTGGAAGAAATGAATCTCGGTATTGGAAAAGTGGCCGATCTGATCGCAGAGATCTCTTCTGCCAGCAATGAACAGGCCCAAGGTATCTCCCAGATTGCCCAGGGACTGAACCAGATTGATGATGTCACCCAACAAAATACCGCCAATGCTGAAGAGACATCTTCAGCCGCCGAAGAGCTTTCTGCTCAAGCCAAGTCGGTGCGTAGACTGCTGGTGCATTTTAAGCTTAAGGCTGGAACCGATCGTTCTACGGACAGCGAGTCCATTCCGCAGGCATGGGCAGAAAGGACTGGATCAAACGCCGGGCAAATATGGGGGGCCAAAAAAATGATTGCCATGGATGATATCGAAAATAACTGAAATCTAAAGTTTTAACATCGCTGCTGCATTTTCAAACAAAATCCGTTTTTCAAGTCCATTGTCGCCTTTGCAGGCCTTTTTTACAATCTTGATGGCCGGAATCCGGTTGCCGTAGGGCCAATCCGAGGCGTACATCACTCTTTCCGGGCCAAAAGCGGTTATCAGTTCACGGACATGACCGGGAGACTGCACAGAGGTATCCACCATGACATTTTTAAACCGGCTCAACAATTCAATGACATCCCGGTATTTGAACAGACCGGCATGACCTGCGATAAAGGTGACATCCGGAAACGCCGCGACAAGATCCCTTGCGTAAAAAATCTCTCCCAGTGCTGCATCTTCCCGGCTCTGTTTTTCCGGCTCCAGATAATACGAAGAAACCCCGCAATGAAAGAGAACCGGAAGTTGATGTGCTGAAAACACCTCCACTGCTGAAAATGTCCGTCTGTCGTTTAAAGAAACCCGCTGAATAATGGGATGCAGTTTCAGGCCCTTTGCGCCCTGTTTTACGTCGTTGTTCAAATCGGATGCAATCATACCGTCATCTTTTGTATAGTCAACACCGGTAAACGGGATCACCCTGGGTTCTTGTTCACGGGCTTTTTGTAAATCATCAAACGTCAAATAGGGTGGAATCGGCAAACATACGCTCATCGAAATTCCTGCCTCATCCATTGACCGGCGCATGTTCTCCAGCGTGGCCGTAGCGTTTCTGGCCCTTGATGCCCTGGTGACAAGGGAATACAGTTTTTGATAGAACCATTCTTCCATTCTCCCTGGAATCCCGCTGTGCAACATCAGTTCGGAATGAGAGATCACATCATAAAAGATTTTTTTCCGAACATTTTTTTTATTAATCAATAGACCGCCGTTTGGATGTAAAATATCTCCCAGATGCGTATGGATATCAATGATCATTATTTCCCCCTCATAACTCACTCATTGGGCTGATACGCCGGATATTCCGGCTTATTTATAATACAGCATGTCCTCTGCCTTCATAAACCCCCTGATGGCGTGGGAAACCCCGTAGGTTAACAAGTCCGGGGGCCAGGAAAACGTTTTTCTGCCCACAAAAAACATCTCTGTGCGCTGGGTTTTCAGACCTGAAATCATCTCGGCGATGGCGCGTCCGTTGGTGGTTGTCATGGACACGCCATGCCCGACGCACCCCATTGAAAAAATACATTTTTTATCCTTACCCAGATAGCCGATGACCGGCGCCATGTCAATGGTCACGGATACCGGCCCGCCCCACTTGTGGGTAAACCGGATCCCTTTCAACTGGGGAAACACTTCAATCACATGATGTTCAAGATGTGTAAAAATTTTCTGGTTCAGGTCCTTGTTCAGATCTGTTCCATACCCGAACGACACATCCCCGCCGCCCATGACGATCCGGTTGTCGCAGGTCAGGCGGTAATAGTGAATCAGATCCCGCGCATCTTCAACACCTGCACGGCAGCCCCAGCCGATGCTTGCCATCTGTTCCTTGGACAGCGGTTCGGTCATGACAATATGGGTGAACGCGGGCCGCTGAATGGACTTGAGTTCCGGAAAAAGCACGGAATAGGCATTGGTGGCAAACACCAGGTATTCGCTTTGGATATCGCCGGTTTTTGTCCGGACGGTAAATCCTCCTCCACTGTTTCTGGAAAATCCAATCACCGGCGATTGTTCATAAATGATTACACCTTTGGATTCTGCAAAATTTTTCATACCGCGCGCCAGCTTGGCGGGATTAACAATGCCGCACCGGGGTTCGAACCATCCGAGCTTGTAAAAATTCGTCTTGAACTCGGCGGCCAGACGATTTTTATCCCATCGTTCGACCCCACCCATGCCCCAACGTTCCATAATTTCAAAATCATGCTCAACCCGTTTGATCTGCCCGGGACTGGTGCCCACCAGCAGGTACCCGCTTTGTTCGTAATCGCAGTCAATTTTATTGGCGGTGATGAAATCATGCAGGTAATCCACTGCCTCCTCCATATACTGATGTGCGGATTTGGCCTTTTCATCGGAAAACCGGAACTTGGTGATGCCTTTGGTCAGCCCGAACAGGGTCATGGAAAATCCACCGTTTCTTCCGGACGCCCCGTAACCGCAAACATCGGATTCAATCACCCGCACATCCATGCCGGGCTTCATCTGTTTGAGATGCCAGCCTGCGGACAACCCCGTATACCCGCCGCCGATAATCACTACATCGGCTGTCTGCGAGGGTGCAAGACCGGGATTCGGAACAATGGTTTCTGGAAGGGATTCAAGCCACCAGCTTTTTGACTGGTAATCCGTTGCCTGGTAATGGGTCATGGGAAAGCCTCCTTACAATAAAAGATTAAAATTGATGATCGAAAAATCGGATCAAAATATTTTTTAAGTTAGTCGGCTAACTAAATAAAATTTCACAGTCGACTTGTCAAGAATAAATTTCAGATTTAATTTCAGTCAGCTTTATGGGTTTTAAATGGATGACCCAATATCCATTAAGTGTGCCAATTAATGGGCTTTTTCAGCATCGAATAGCTCAAAGTCTTTGCCGAATTGATAAGATTACGATTTTTTTATTTTTCTCTATAATTGGTTTCCATGATTGTTTTAAAATCTTTCGTTTTCCTGATATTTTTTAAATCAGGATCTGTCTTGATTGTTTGCCAATTACTATATCCGCGGCGAATAGCCTTTGAGAGCCAAAGAATTGATTCCTTTATATTGTCCTGTTTTGCATATATACATGCAATATTATAATAATGTTTATTAACTTCTGGTTGGAATTTGATCATTTGTTTAAGATAAAAGATTGATTGATCATACTCTTTTCGGGCCGCATGTAAGATTGCTAATCTTTGAATAGCTGGTATAAAAAATGGTTCAAGTGTATTTGCTTTTTGATATTGGACAAAAGCAGCACTTACTTCTTCTTTTTTTTCATATAATTCACCGAGATGATAGTACAGTAAATGATTCTTGGGTGTTTGAATAATTTGTTCATTTATGCGGTGAACTGAGGTATCTATTTTTTTTATATAGGATTGAATAATGTCGAGGTTCGTTTTTGCTTCTGTAAGATTCGGGTTTGTTTTCAGGGCGTTTACATAATGTGTTTCAGCTTTTTGTATCATACCGATTTTGAAAAGTACATTACCCAGTGCAAGATGTGCATTGGCATAATCCGGTTTTTTTTGAACAGCCTCCTGATAATACTCAATGGCCTCGCTCATTCTGTTCTGTTTCTCAAACAGTAGTCCTACATTATAATAGGTGCTCTCATTCTCCGGTTTAATTTCAATTGCTTTTGAGTAGTGAAAAAATGCGTCTTCAAATTTTCCAAGTCTTTGTAACGCATTCCCGAGATTATTATGAGGATCTGCCGCAACAGGATTAATTCGTAACGCCTCTTTAAAATGTTTAATGGCTTCTTTATGATTGTTAATTTTTGTATAAGCATTCCCAAGATTGTTATGAAAGATTTCTGAATTCGGCTTAAGTCGCAGAGCCTGAAGAAAATGAGGAATAGCTTCTGCATATCGATGTTGTTTTTGTAAAGCATAGCTCAGATTGCTTTGAGCAACGACATTGTTTTCAGTCACATCAACAGCGTGTGAAAAGAGTTTGATGTCTTCTCGCCAGTACCGGATTTGATTCCAAGTCGTAATTGCCATAATAATTAAAAATAAATTTGATAACACGATGAGTGTGTTTTTCTTCTTTGAAGAACCTTTCAAAATTTCAGAGATTCCCCATGTGATCATGATAAAGATGCCGATCATCGGGACGTATGTCCAGCGATCCGCAATTTTAGGCCAAAGACCATTTTGAACCAGACCAAGAACCGGTAAAAGTGTTCCAAGATACCATAACCAGCCAACAGCCATCCATGGCATTTTTTTCATGGTTCGAAGAACAAAGACAGATATTAGGGTTAAAAAAACAATAACACAAGTTATCTGCCAAATTGGTGGTAGTTTTGAGGGATAGGGATAGTAAATCGCCAAATCATATGGCCAAAGCATTTTATGCAGATAAATAGTATATGACATGATAGCATTGGCTATTCGGATATCCAGTGGTACCCAGTCAATGGGTATTGTTAAATCAAGACGGCTCATTGATAAAGAAGATAAATAGGACCAGATAAGAGAAAGACCCAATAAGGGTATTTTTTCAAGAATAAGATATATTTTTTTGCGGATTGGCAAGATGTGCGAAAACTGAATTCTTTCAAGGGGCCAAAAATCTAACAGCAAGAGAACACAGGGAAGTGTAACCAGCATCGGCTTGCAAAGAAGGCCGGCCATCATCAAGAGAAAAACTAAAATATATCTTGGAAGTCCCGGTTTTTGGCTATAGTAGTAGTAAGCCAATATAGTAGAAAACCAGAAAAAGGTACTGAGCAGATTTTTTCGTTCCGCGATCCATGCAACAGTGTCAACATTTAAGGGGTGAAGGGAAAAAAATGCTGAGATAAATGCACTTCTCCATATACTTTTTGTCATGATTCTGAATAGAATAAAAAGAAGAAGTGTGTTTGTCAGGTGGATGAATAGATTGACGAGGTGATGTTTACCCGGTTGGAGTTCAAAAAGATGGCAGTCTATCATATGTGAAATTAGTGATAAGGGATGATAGTAGGTATGATCCCCTTTTTGAGTAAAATGAAAAGCCCATGCGATATTGTTTTTGGTAAGGCCACCAATCACATTCGCATTCTCATATATGTAAATGTTATCATCAATGGAAGTAAAGCCATGATCAATAACCTGAATATAGACTGAAAGTGTTGTTATACACAGGAATAAACAGATCCAAATCTCTGTTCGAAAAGTGAGCCAATTTTTTTTATTGGTGTTGAAATGATTCATTAAAATGTGTTAAAATTCAAGCTGTTGTTAACTCCAATTGAGCCTGGTTTTTCATAATATTTAAAGCGTTACATTTTTTGTCTATTTATTCTTTTATGAATCAGCTTTTTAAACTCATTTGAATTTCTAATGTTTTCAAGGTCCTTATCGTTTTTAATTAATTCCCAATTAGCATACCCTTTGTCAATGGCTTTTTGTAGCCATATATTTGCTTCAAAACTCTTATCTTGTTTTGCATAGATGCATGCAACATTATAAAAATCGATGCTTTTATTAGGCAAGATAGGAATGATTTTCTGTAAATAGAAATTGGATTTCTCGATTTCATTATTTTCTGCATATGCACTAGCGATATTGATCATGGTTGATATATCTTCTGGAGTAGTGGAAAGCACTTTTTGAAAATATGAAATGGCATTATCCAGCTTTCCCTGTCGTAAATATAGATTTCCGAGCTTAGAGTATGCGATTGTAGATTCTTGATTATTTTTTAACTCGGACAGGATTTTGTGGATTTGAATATTCAAGGTTGTTTGTAGCAAAATTACTTTGTTAAGGTTTTCTTGGTAATTGTTATCTTTTGGTTTGAGTTCGAGAGCTGTTTGAAAATGGGAAATTGATTGGTCAAGCTTATTCGTTTTTAATAATGCTTCTCCCAAACGATTGTGAGCAAGATCAGATCTGGGGTCAATCTGGATTGCTTTATAATACATTCTTATTGATTTTTTTAAGTTGCCTAATTGTTGATGTGAATCTCCTACTATAATATAAGCTTCTGTAAATTTGGGATCTATCTGAATCGCCTCCATTCCATATTTGATAGATTCTTCAGGATCGCCTGTATGTAACAATATAAAAGCCAGGTTTACATAAGGCGCTTTAAAATCAGGTTCTAATTTAATGGCAAGGCGGTAGAGCGTTTTCGCCTGTTCTGCCTTGCCAAGGCTTTCGATAGCTACACCAAGGTTGTTATATGCTGAATGATATTGAGGAGCTATCTCTATTGACTTCTGAAATAGCTCAATTGCCTGTAATAGGTTCCCCTCATTTTGAATAGCAAGGCCTAAGTTATTGTAAGCAAGATAGTTATCTTCATCCACAGCAATGACATGTTGAAAAAGTTCTTTACTGTTTTTCCAATAGCGGAGCTGGTTGGTTGTTGTTATCGCGAGTAGTAAAAGATAGCAAAGAGATGTTACAGCAAGGATAACTTTTTTATACTTCAATTGATTTAATAAAAGGGGTATCCCCCAAGTGAGAATAATAAATATCCCTAAATGTGGAACATATGTGTATCGATCTGCCATTGCCTGATCTGCAATAACAACAATACCAATGACAGGTACAAGTGTACCGATATACCAGAACCATCCAACAATTAACCAGCGTCTTGTTTTCATATAATAAATAGTTAGAAACGATATAATCGCAATGAGGCCTAAGGATATTGCCACTTTCCATGCAGGTATAAATTTTGGATAAAGATAGGTAACAGAAAGGTTAAATGGCCAGATCGTTTTCCATAAATAATTAATATAGGATACAATTATATTTTCAAATCTGAGAAGGAAGGATATCTGGGTTATGGAAGGAAGTGCATCTCCTTTATCTTGTGTTATATACGCGGCAATACTTATGATAATGATGATTATGAAGAAAAAGATTTTTTCCGGTATCAATCGTGCCAGGTTATGAAGTAACCCGAATGGCTTTGAGCTTTCCTGAATCCGGTTCAGTGGCCAGTAGTCTAATAATAGCATTGCAAAGGGCAAAGTCACTAGCATAGGTTTAGACATTAGCCCCATGAGAAAAAAAAGGAGAGTCAAAAGGTAATGTTTGATATTTGGAGATTCTACATAAAATGCATAGGCCCACATGGTAAGAAGCCAAAAGAAAGTGCTGAGTACGTCCTTTCGTTCAGTAACCCATGCAATGGATTCAACATGTAAAGGATGAAGAGCAAACATGGCCGCAATAAAAGCACTTTCCCATAAAGCCCCGGTCATTTTATAAAAGACTAACAATACCAGCAGACAGTTTGCGATATGGATAATCAGATTGGTTACATGATATCCTCCTGCATTCATACCATATAATTCATAATCAATTATTATGGATAGCCATGTAAGCGGAGCCCAAAAGTTTGTTATTCCGGTGGCATCTGTAAAGGCCCATTTGATATTTTTGAGTGTTAATCCTTCTTTTACATGTAGATTATCTTGTACATAAAGGGGGTCATCAAAATTTACAAAAGAGAATTCTGATACTTGCCAAAAAACACCGAGAGTCACAAATACAAGAATGAAACAGATCAGGAGGAAGCTGGGAGATAAGATAGAAATATCGTTGTTTTTATTTTGTATATTCATGGATTCCTTTGTTGTATCTATCTTATTCTAATCTATGTTTTTATTATAAAATATTTTAAGTGTATCTGGTTCCTGGTAAAGAAGATTCTTATCAGGAAACCGGATCTAAGTCAAAGATGCCACCTGAAGGTTTTCAGTACCACTGTAATTGCTATATACAGATTCTAAAAGTATTAAAATTGTTCATTTCTTGACACGCAATTGTTTTTTCAACTATATAGATCGGGGGCGTAGGAAACATTTTTTTTTGTTCCCCGATAAGACATGTCAAAAATAGGCCATGGCTTTTGAAATCGATAAACGATATTCCGATGATCAAACAATGAAACAATATAAGGCGTTAATTAAATTAGGGTTACTTGTACTTGTGTCTTTATGCATCCTGTTTTTTAATATATGGTCAGCATGTTCAAATCAAAAGTCATTTGAATATATAAAAACAATAGGACTATATAATCATCTTGCCGATGCGTTTTTGGCAGGGCAATTATATCTATTGATAGATCCCTTACCTGAGCTTATGGCTCTTTCAGACCCCTTTGATCCACAAAAGAATAAGCATTTACGATTACACGATGCCTCACTATATAATAATAAGTATTATATATATTTTGGTCCGGCGCCCGTATTAACCCTCTATCTACCATACCAAACATTAACTGGAAAAAGAATGTCAGCTCAAATGGCTACATCATTATATTTTATGGGAATATTTGTTGTTGGTACATTTTTCCTTTATAAAATTAGGCAGATGCTTTTTCCAAACTCAGGTTTTGGGATTTTACTAATAGGAGTCCTTTCTTTTGGTTTATTAAACCCGTTTGGCTATTTGCTTAGAGGGACTGCTATTTATGAGGTGGCTATTGCTAGTGGCTGTTTTTGGTTTTTATTGAGTGTTTATTTATTATTTTGTTCAGTAATCAAAATTAATACAAAAGGAGTAACAAGTTGGAGGGCTATCGAGCTGGCATTTTCAACAATATTTTATGGACTCGCGGTTGCCAGCAGGCCGAGCTACGCCCTTAGTATAATCATTTTTTTGATCCCATTGTTACAAATATGGCGAACCGGTTCAAAAACAAGTGAACGATTGAAAATCGTTTTTTCTATTGGGTTACCTCTTTGTATCATTGTCAGTTTGTTATTTCTATATAACTATTTGCGTTTTAATAATATTTTTGAGTTTGGACTGACCTATCAACTAGTTGATGGACCCATTGCACATCGGATTAATCGATGGAATGTTTTTAATGTTATGTATAATGCTTATCTATACTTTCTACTTCCAATTATACCTGATTATATATTCCCATTTTTCCATCTTACCGATCAGAGTTATTGGAATGCCACGCCTTCATATCTGAATCATATTATTCAGTATTATGGACCTGAACCAGTAATGGGAATAATACCCAATATACCCATTGTGCTCGGAATTATGCTCTTTCTAAAATTTGCTATTACAAAAAATCTGAAGAGAGATCATCGCACTATTTTTTTAATTTTATTGTGTTTACTCCTGATTCCTTCCGTTCTTAATATGACATTACTGTTGTTCTATTCATCGGCATCTATTCGTTACTTAATAGATTTTCTGCCTTATGTATTATTGTTATCAATTGTTGGATGGTCAGTCTATTTAGAAAAAATCTCTTCAAACAATTTTTTCTATAAAGTTATTGTATATTTTTTTTACGGGATGCTCTTCTGTTGGAGTATTTTTGTAAACACAAGCATCAGTTTGACTGGATATAATAATAATTTTGCAAAAGAAAATAAAAACTTGTTCGAAAAGATCGAAAGTTACTTTACTCCTATTTCTTTTTTGTACTATCGTTATAATCTGGAGAAATATGGTGGAATCAATTTACTTGTCCAGTTTCCCCAAAAAGAGTCTGGAATGGAGACCATCGCGGTTGTGTGGCCTTGGACCGGCGAAGATGTTGTTCTGATCCATTATCGAAAAAAAAATGAGATCATGTTTAGTGTCTATAGCCAGAATAAAAATCAGATATTTTGGAGCCGACCTCTTGTCATTGATTATTCTCAAACGTATGTTTTGAATATCCACTTGGGATCCTTATACCCCAAACCAAGCCAATATCTTCTTTCATTGGGATATAACCCAGAAAAGTATACAAAGCTCGAGATTTCGTTGAACAACGCAGTCATTATTAATCAAAAGGTTGAATTCCAGGAGAGTCATCCCCAACATGTCTATGTGGGAAAGGCTGATTCGCATATTCGAACCGCTTATCCTTGGTTCTCAGGAAATATTCTATATTTTCAACGATTGCCTTTGTTTTAGTATCTTTTCCTTCGTCGAATGATTACAGTAGAAGGTGAACAATGAATTGAGCCTTTTAATCATGGCAGAAAGTATATGCTTGACATATAATAAATTTGTTGTTTAAGAGAGTTTCGGTAAAAGTTGCTGGTTTATCATGAAATTTGGTAGAGAATAAAACAGTTGGGATAACTTAAAAAGAGAAAATGAATATAGATTTTCAGCGAAAAATTGATGCAATTGCCGGGACAGCGATTTGTCGAATTCTATCATTGTTTTCAAGCAAACAAGAAAATATCAGTCATGCTCCGAAGAAAATAATGGTGATTCTACTCTCAGAAATGGGAAGCCTTGTTCTTGCCCGTCCCATGTTTGATAAGCTTAAAAGCAAGTATCCAGAGGCTGAGATATTCGGACTTCTTTTTGAGCAGAACCGTATAATTCTTGAACTAATAGATGCTATACCGCAGAAGAACATACTTACGGTCAGCAATCAGTCCTTAATGAAGCTCATTTTGGGCAGCATTCGTGTATTAATACATATGAATCGCATTAAAGTTGATACAGTTATCGACTGTGAGCTTTTTTCGAGAATCAGCAGCATTTTTTCATTTTTCAGTGGTGCCAAGATACGGGTTGGATTTCATCGACATAAGTTAGAGGGACTATATCGAGGAGATTTTATTAACCAGCCTGTTCTTTATAACCCATATAACCATATTTCACAGCAATTTGTTACCTTGGCAGAAGCCATCGAATCAGAAGGCATGCCGAGAGTCAAAAGATGGATAAGCGATAAACTGGCAGATCAAACCCTAATTCAATTTTCTTCAGAAGAGGTCGATAACTTTCGTAATAAATTTAGTACTGATTTCCCGGATGCTCTAAAGAAGAAGCTTGTTCTTATTTATCCCAGTGGTGGACTGCTTCCGATTCGGGCCTGGCCGTTGGATAATTATTGTCAACTGGCTGAACAATTAATCAATAAAGGATATTCCGTTGGAGTCATCGGAGTTGACTCGGACAAACAGTTTGCAAAAAAAATTCAGTTGCACTGCAATAGCCAGGCTTGTATTGATTTGACAGGTTATACAGAAACAATTCGTGAGCTTATGATTATATTCCATTTTGCTGCATTACTGATTACAAATGACGGTGGACCAGGGCATTTTGCTGCAATGACCCCTATTCCCTCAATCATTTTTTATGGTCCGGAAACGCCAGTGCTTTATGGCCCGATCAGCAGGAATGCTTACATTTTTCACAGAACGCTTTCATGTTCTCCTTGTCTTACAGCTTATAATCATCGCAATTCACCTTGCGATGGCAATAATCAATGTTTACAAGGTATCCTGGTAGAGGATGTCATGAAGAAAGCTCAAGAAATACTCGAAGTGTAATGAGTGGGTTAAAAAGCAATCAATCATTGACCGGCTTCAGTTGATTAACAATTATATGGAAAGTCTGCGTCTTTCTGATATTGTCAAGGTCTTTATCAGTAGTAATTCTATCGAAATTCTTATAACCTTTTTCAATCGCTTTCGTTAGCCAATCAAGAGCGTCTTCTGTATCATTCTGTTTTGAGTACAAGCATGCGATGTTGTAATATGAGCTATTCATTTCGGGCTTGATTGATACAATTGTCTTAAAAGCATCAATCGCATATTTATAATTATTTTGAGTTGCGTAAAGAATTCCTATCTTATTCAAAGCCGGAATAAAATCCGGTTGAAGCTCAATAGAATTCTGATAAGCAATAATGGCTTGATCAAATTTGTTTGTTTGTTCATACAATTTCCCTAACTGAAAAAAGAGATTGGGATTTTTAGGATCGTCTTGAATTTCTTTCTCTATTGTCTTGAGCGATTCGTTGAATTGTTTATTAAGGTCTGAGACCTGCTTGAAGGCAACCTGGGCATCAGCAAAATCGGGTTCTATTTTTACGGCTTTGGAAAAATGTGTCATTGCTTCATCCAACTTGCCTGACTTTGTATATGCATCCCCCAAATAGTAATGTGTTTTTGCTTGATTTGGATTATTTTGAAGTGCCAGCAAAAAAGACTGGACAGCTTTTTCCATCTCATTCATCTGCATATAGATTTTCCCTAAGTTGTTATTAGCATCGGCAGCGAATGATGGATTGAGTTGAATTGCTTTTTGAAAATAGTGTTCAGCTTCTTTCAATTTATTCTTTTCCAAAAGCAAACTTCCGAAATTGTAATTTATTACTGCGGAGTTCGGTTCAAGCTTTATTGCTTTGGCAAAACATACGGTTGCTTCGTCAAATTGGCCATTTTTTTTATGAGCATTGCCCAGATTGTTCCAGGCCCGAACAAAATCAGGTTTCAACTGGATTGCAGTTTTATAATGTTGGATGGCTTCTTTTGTTTTACCTGTCTTGAATAGAGCAACGCCAAGGTTGCTATGTACTTCTGCTGAATGTGGGTATAGCATGATTGATTTCTCATAATGTTTAATTGATTCATCAACATGCCCATATTTCGCAAGCGCATTTGCCATACCATCGTGAGCGAGTGGATTTTTTTGTGTAACCTCAAGAGCATGTTGAAACAATGTATAACTGGTTCGCCAGTAACCAACCTGAATCCAAGCTATCAGCATTAGTATTAGAGAAAGCAGGCACACTGATATCCCTAAATAGGCGGTTCGAAATTTCAATTGTGTTATCAGTTCAGGTAATCCCCATGAGATTATAATAAATATACCGATAAGGGGTATATAGGTGTAGCGATCTGCCATTGCGTGGGGGCCGATAACCACAATTCCGATAACCGGTACTAATATCCCCAAATACCAAAACCAACCAAAAGTGAACCAAGGGGCCTTTTTTATCGTCCGAATTGAAATCAGAGATATGGAACTTAGAATAGTGAAAGAAATTATGACTTGCCAATTCGGAATGTCATTAGGATAGGGATAAATCGCGCACAATCCAAATGGCCAAAGCATTTTCCATAAATAGCCGGTATATGATACAAGGACGTTTTCAATTCTTAAATATAAAGGGATCAATTCCAGGGATGGAAGAACGCCTCCTTTCTCTTGAAAAAAAAAGGCAGAAAAACTCACAATAAAAATGATTATAAGTAAGGGCATCTTTTCTAACAACAATAAGAAGTTTTTTTGTAACGCAGAAACGGAAAGAGATGGTTCAAGGCGGGATAGAGGCCAAAAATCAAGAAGAAGCAATACAAAAGGCAATGTCACAAGCATTGGTTTGGCCATAATACCCAAGAAAAAACAGATAATAACCAATAGATAGCGTCCTGTTCCTGGAAGTTTTGCATAAGATGCATAGAACCACATTGTCAGTAACCAAAAAAAGGTGCTCAATACATCTTTTCTCTCTGTCATCCATGCAACCGATTCGACGTGCAATGGGTGAATAGCAAACATGACAGCAAGAAAACTGCTATGCCATAATTTACCGGTCATTTTATTGAAAACCAATAATACCAATATGCTATTCAGGATGTGAAAAATAAGATTGGTTATATGATAACCACCTGCATTCATTCCATATAATTCATAATCAACTATGATCGAAATCCAAGTTAACGGTGCCCAATAGTTCGTTATTTCTGTGGCTTCTGTAAAGGCCCATTTGATATTTTGATAAGATAAGCCTTCTTTAGTATGTGGGTTGTCAGCAACATAAAGAGCGTCATCAAGACCCACAAATTCAAATTCATTTACCTGCCAATAAACAGCAAGTGTTGTGACAATGAGAAAAAAAGATATAAATATTATATGATTGCTTTTGGAGAACAGATAATTATTGGATTTGTTTAAAAACATTATTTTTTTTTAATTTTTTTCCTTCCAATGTATTGATGCGGGAAAATGTAGAGGCGGTATCT